>CAMAWZ010000006.1 GCA_945861995.1 Pseudorhodobacter antarcticus | reverse complement strand
CTTCGCGCAAAATATCATCCACCGCGCCCGAAGCCGTGGCCAACAGCGAGGTTTTGGTTGCAGGCGAGGGCGGAAGTTCGGGGGCTGTGCGTTTTGCGCCCCGCACAAAGGGCGTCCATGCGCGCGCCTTGGTTCCGAACAAATCACGGCGTAGGCGGTTTATATCTTCGCCGTAATGGGTGCGAATGGATGGATCTTGGATACGCGCAATATGGGCGCGCAAGGATTTATCAAGCGCCGCTTTACGTTCGGGGCTATCAAAACTGCGGCCTTCAATCTCGCGCGCCCACAGAAGGTTCACCATCGGTTTTGCGCCGTCTAGGGCGGCCTGCATCGCGGCGGGGCCTTGGGCCTTGATCAGATCATCGGGGTCTAGCCCTGCGGGCAGGCTGGCAAATCGCAGCCCCTTGCCCGCCTGCAACAAGGGCAGCGCCAAATCCACCACCCGCAGCCCCGCGCGAATGCCAGCCGTGTCGCCATCCAGCGCGATAATCGGCTCGTCATGAATGCGCCACATCAGCGCCAGTTGGTCAGCGGTGACCGCCGTTCCCAAAGGCGCAACTGCGGCGCTAAAGCCCGCCTCAACCAGCGCGATCACATCCATATAACCTTCGGCCACGATCAGCGGTTTGCCCTTACCCGCCGCTTCGCGCGCGGGGGCAAGGTTGAACAGATTGCGCCCCTTGTCGAAAATTTCCGTTTCAGGCCCATTCAGATATTTGGCGCGTGAATTGGGATCGAGCGAGCGCCCCCCCAGCGAAATTGCCCTGCCCCGCCCGTCGCGAATGGGAAAGATAATGCGGCCGCGAAAGCGGTCATAAGGCGCGCGTCCGTCATCAGGTTTGGCGCAAACGCCAGACGCGATGATCAAATCATCAGAAAGCCCTTTTTGTTTCAGGGCATTATACAGCGCGTTTGGGCTGTCAGGGGCCCAGCCAATGCCCCAGCGTTCCTGCGCGGCCTCGGTCAATCCGCGCCGCGCCAAATAGGCGCGGGCAGGTTCGGCGGCAGCGGTGCGCAGCTGCAGGCGCATCCATTTGACCGCCTCTTCCATCACAGAAATCAACTGGCTGCGCCTGTCGGCCACCTGCGCCGCCTGCGGATCGCGGGCGGGCATCTGCATCCCCGCATGGCGCGCCAGCACTTCGACCGCCTCTATAAAGCCCAAATTCTCGGTCTCTTTGATGAAGGTCAGCGCATCGCCCTTGGCGTGGCAGCCAAAGCAATAGTAAAAACCTTTTCGATCATCCACATGAAAAGACGGGCTTTTTTCATGATGAAACGGGCAAGGTGCCCAAAAATCGCCTTTGGCTTGGTTCGATTTGCGCATATCCCACGTGACCTTGCGGCCCACAATGGCCGAAAGGGTCACGCGTTCGCGTATCTCATCCAGAAATCCGTTTGGCAGGCTCATAGGCCTAATATGGGCTAATGCGCCCGCGCCGCAAGGATTCGCAGCGCGTCTTCCAATTCATGCCACGCCGTATGCGCCATGCTGCGGAACACCATCACCTCAAACGCATCTGCGCCAATGCGCATCAGGCACAGCGGCACATGGTACAACTGGCTGCGAATAGACGCGCCGACGGGCAGAGATGACAGGCGCAGATCGACAGGCACGTAATGCGCCAGCGTGTCCACCGCCGCAGGGCCTGACAGCGCAAAGCGCGCCCAAGCGTCCGATTGGTCAACCGCCGCCGCCGCATCGCCCAAATCGGGGCAATCTGCGCCGATCATAAACGCCTGATCGCGCCCTGTCCACGCAATGCGCGCGTCCCCGTGGCTCGCCATGCGGTTTGGCGCAGGAAAGCGAAGGCCGATCTTGGCCAAGGCACGGTCTACATCCGCCACTCGCCCAAGATAGGGCGCAATCGAGGTGATCTGCGCCCAGTCAATCTGTACAAGATCGGTGCCAATCAAACTGACGGGTTTGATATAGCCAAGGGGCGCTGTTGCGATAAGGTTAACCACGCATTCTCTCCCCTGATTTATCAAAGAACATAGGATCGCACACTTCTGCACGCACATTGATGCCGCGCAGGCGGTCAACCACCATCACAGTTTCCCCATGCCGCGCGCGGCCCCGCTCTAAAAATCCCAAGGCCAAATAGCTGTGGAACTGCGGCGAATATCCCACAGATGACAGATACCCTTGCGACTGCTCGCGCGTCAAAGCGGCCCCTTGGGCAAATATATGCGCCCCAGCGGTGATAGCCTCGCCTTGCAAGGGACGCAGGCCGACCATGTGCTGGCGGTTTTCATGGACCATCCCCTCGCGCTGTGCTGCGCGTTTGCCGATGCAGTCTTTCTTGGCCGAAACCATCCCGCCAAGGCCCAAATCCCCCGCCGTAATGCGCCCGTCTATTTCGGCATGGGTGATAAAGCCTTTTTCAATGCGCAGCACATTCAGCGCCTCCATCCCATACAGACCGCCGCCCATCAATTCGGCGCGCGATATCAGATCGCGCATCAGCGCCTCGCCATAGCGGGTGGGCACGGCAATCTCGTAGCCTTCTTCGCCAGAAAAGCTGATACGGAAGACCCGCGCAGCCACGCCGCTGATCTGCGCGGTGGTCACGCCCATAAAAGGCAAATCGCCCAAAGGCGCAGCCAGCATCGAGCCCACCAGCACCCGCGCGCGCGGCCCCGCCACGGCAAACTGCGCAAAGGCTTCGGTCACTGAGATGAACCGCAGGTCAAAATCCGCACAATAGGCTTGGTGCACAAATTCCAAATGCCGCATCACCAGACCCGCCGCCGCCGTGGTGGTGGTCATCAGATAGTGGTTTTCCCCCAAACGCGCGGTCGTGCCATCGTCCAGCACATAGCCATCCGCGCGCAGCATCAGCCCATAGCGCACACGCCCGACTGGCAGCGTGCTAAAGGTGTTCGCATAAACCAAATCCAGAAACTTGGCGGCATCCTTGCCTTGAATATCAATTTTCCCCAGTGTGGACACATCCGCCACACCCACCGCACTGCGCACATAGCCTACCTCGCGGTTGCACGATGTTTGCCAATCCCCCTCGCCCGCTTTGGGGAAATAGCTGGGCCGATACCACAGTCCCGCCTCGATCATCGGAGCGCCGCGATCACGCGACAACCTGTCCGAGGTCAAAAACCGCTGCGGGGCAAATCCCATGCCGCGCCCCCCTGCCCCCATCGCAGCAATAGATGTCGGCGCATAGGGCGCGCGATAGGTGGTTGTGCCCACTTCGGGAATACCTTTGCCTGTGCTATCTGCCAGCACCGCCAACGCGCCAATATTGCTGTTTTTGCCCTGATCGGGGGCCATGCCTTGGGTTGTGTAGCGTTTCATATGTTCGACCGATACAAACCCCTCTTGCGCAGAAAGGGCCACATCCTTGACGGTCACATCATTGGCGAAATCCAGCCAAGCGCGGGCATAAACGCCGCCAGACGTTTCCATCGCCCAAAGGGGCGTGATGATATAGGGCGCATCCTCGCAGTCAGGCGCGGTAAAGGGCGCAGGCGTGTGCCCCAAATCGCCCAGCGCTGCTGCGGCGGCGCCCGCCCCTTGAGTAAAGGCGGCTTTGGTGGAAAAATCCCCGTTGCAGGCCCCCACGGCGCGCATATTGGGAATGGCATCTGCTTGCGGAACAAAAGCGGATAGGCTGGCCTCCCACTTTGGGCGGCCATTCATATGGCAGGTCAAATGCACCATCGGGTTCCAGCCCCCCGACACGGCAAGCACATCACAGTCAAAAGAAAATTCGCCGTTCAGATGGGTGCCGCTGATGTGGCGCAGCCCGTGGCGGCCTTTGGTTTTGGTGATGCGGGCATTCAGAAAGACTGGGCAATCCTCGACCACCGATGCATCACTGCGGGTATCCAATATCCCCAGCACTTCGACCCCTGCTTGAATCAGTTGCCGCGCCACGCGCCGCGCGCCATCATTATTGGCCAGCAACGCCACTTTTTGCCCCACCGCCACGCCGTAGATGTTCAGATAATCTTGCACAGCGGATGCCAGCATAATGCCGGGGCGGTCGTTGTTTTCAAAGGCAATCGGGCGTTCCAGCGCGCCTGCAGCCAAAATGGTCTGCGCCGCAGTGATGCGCCAGAAACATTCGCGCGGCAGATCAGCGCGCGGGGCGCGGTGCAGGCCCACCCGTTCCAGCGCGGAATAGACCCCGCCATCATAGGCCCCCGTCACTGCCGTGCGCGCCATCACGCGCAGGTTCGGCAAGGTGGCCATTTCGGCGGCGGCCTCTGCCAGCCAATCGGCGGCAGACTTGCCATCAAGCTGCGGCATATCGCCCAAAAGTCTGCCCCCGATATGGGCCTTTTCCTCGCACAAAATAACGTCCGCGCCCGCGCGCGCGGCTGTTAATGCGGCGGCAATGCCCGCAGGGCCAGCCCCGATAACCAGCACATCGCAAAAAGCATAGGATTTTTCATACTGGCCTTCGTCATGCTTGCCCGACAGGCTGCCAAGCCCTGCGGCGCGGCGGATGATCGGCTCGTACAAGCCTTCCCAAAAGGCGCGCGGCCACATGAAGGTTTTATAGTAAAACCCCGCCCCCAAAAACGGCGTCGCCAGATCGTTTATGGCCAAAATGTCAAAGCGCAAGGATGGCCAGCGGTTCTGGCTGCGCGCAACCAACCCTTCGAAAATCTCTTGCCCCGTGGCGCGCACGTTCGGGGTGTGGTTGGTCGTGCCCACCACTTCAACCAGCGCGTTTGGTTCCTCAAACCCAGCAGTCAAAACCCCGCGCGGGCGGTGATATTTAAAGCTGCGCCCCACCACGCGCACACCATTGGCCAGCAGCGCCGAGGCTAAGGTGTCGCCCTTATACCCCTGATAGCGCTTGCCATCGAAGGTAAAGCTGATGGGCTTTGCGCGGTCAATCAACCCGCGTCCGTCAATGCGCATATCAGGCGTCCTTTTTCGGGGTCTTGGGTTGGGCCGCAGGCTTGGCTACGGTTCTTGGGGCAGGTTTCACAGCGGGTTTTGCCGCCGCACTAACAGGTTTCGCAGCAGGGTTTGGCGCAGCATTGGCAGCAGCCTTTGGCGCAGCCTGCGCCCCCATCACCAATTCCGCCCCCAAAACCGCATGGCTGATGGTGTTACGCGTCACCTTCAGCCACGCCGCACATCCGCCTTCGTGATACCACAAATCCTGCACCTGCCCCGCGATATTATCGCGCAGGAACAATTGGTTATCCAAGGCATCCAAATCCGCATCCGCCGCCACGGGGGACAGATAATCGGGGCTGCCGTAGTAGTAAAACTCGCGTCTGTCGCGCGGCCCGCATAGGGGGCATGGAATTTTCATCGTATCCTCCTAATGCAAATTATGCTGGCTGCCCGTGCCTTCTTCGTCCAGCGTATGGCCCGTGCGGAACCGGTCAAGACGGAAGCGTTTGGCCACCTCGTGGCTGTGACCCGTGGCCATCAAATGCGCCATGCACCAGCCCGATGCAGGCACGGCTTTGAACCCGCCATAGTTCCAACCCGCATCCAAAAACAGGCCCTGAACGGGCGTTTTATCAATAATCGGGCTGCCATCGGGGGTCATATCCATAATCCCGCCCCATGATCGCAGCACCTTGGCGCGGCCAATCATTGGCATCAGGGTCATCCCCGCCTCCATCACGTGTTCCACCATCGGCAGGTTCCCGCGCGACGCATAACTTGCGTAAAAATCAATATCGCCGCCAAAGACAAGGCCGCCCTTGTCCGACTGGCTGATATAGAAATGCCCCATACCGAACGAGATCACATGGTCGATCACGGGCTTTAACCCTTCGGTCACGAACGCCTGCAAGACATGGCTTTCAATCGGCAATCGCATCCCTGCCATGGCCGCGACCTGACTTGACCGCCCCGCCACCACAATCGCCACCTTTTTGGCACGAATGGCCCCGCGCGTGGTTTGCACGCCGCGCACAATCCCGTCTACAATATCAATGCCGGTCACTTCGCAGTTTTCAATCAGATCAACCCCGCGCTGATCGGCCCCGCGCGCATAGCCCCAAGCCACCGCATCATGGCGCGCTGTGCCGCCGCGCCAATGCATCAGGCCGCCGTAAATGGGAAAACGGGTTTGTTCAAAATCGAGATACGGGACTTCTTCGCGCACCTGCTCGCGCGTCCACAGTTCGGCATCATCGCCTTGGTTGATCATGGCGTTACCCCGCCGCGCGAGGGTGTCGCGCTGCCCGTCCGAATGGCACAGTACCAACTGCCCGCGCTGCGAGTGCATGACGTTGTAATTCAACTCCGATTCCAGCCCTTCCCACAGTTTCAAGGAATGGCTGTAGAATTCGCTGTTGCCGGGCATATAGTAATTGGCACGCACAATCGTGGTGTTGCGCCCAATGTTACCGCTGCCGATATACCCCTTTTCCAACACCGCAATGTTGGTGATGCCGTGGTTCTTGGCCAGATAATAGGCCGTCGACAGGCCATGCCCGCCGCCGCCAATGATCACCACATCATATTCTGGCTTTGGATCAGGTTTGCGCCAAGCCGCCCCCCACCCCTTGTTGCCGCGCAGCCCTTCGGCCAACACTTTTAGCCCTGAATAGCGCATATCTGCCCCCATGCCCAAGCGGCGCGTTTCTTAAGCGCAATTCAACCCGTTTTAGGCCCGCTTTTCAACTGCCTTCGCGGCAAAAAATGCGCCGTGTGCGACAGTTGGCGTCGGACAATGACCTTCACAAGGCGATTTGCCCCAAAGTTCCAAAGGATTCCCAAATTTAGGCGCGGGCTGAACACATCGCTGCCACGATTTTTGACCACAACTGCGGGTGGATCGGTGCGCTTCGGGCGCCCAAGCCTAAGTTTAGGAGTTTGTTATGCCGCTGCCATTGAACCCCCTGCAAGATCAACGCAGCACCAAAGGCCTGCGCACAAAAGCAGGGCGCGAAGACGGATCATTGACCGTTTTTGCCCTTGTCACTTTGGTTGGTATGGTGGGAATCGGCGGGCTTGCGGTGGACACAATGAACTATGAGGCCAAACGCGTTGCCACCCAAGATGCCTTGGATCGCTGCGCGCTGATGTCGTCACTGGCGCAAAACCGTATTGATGGCGGGGCCACCAGCAACACAACAGCAAAAGACGTGGCCGAAGATTGCATGGGCAAATCCGAAGCGGGCAATGACGGGCTGAACGATCCTGTCATCAGCACCAGCAATAGTGAACGCTCGACCACGCTGTCAGGCAACTTTACCTTTGACGGCCTGTTCCCAAATGCCACAGGCGCGGGCAATTCACCGACCAAGACGTTTGCCCTTTCGGCGCAATCAAAACAAAAACTGCCCAATTTAGAAATCAGTATTGCAATCGATACAACGCACGCAGTCTTTTGGAACGCCCTGCGCGACCCGCTTAAGGTGTTTTTGAACACTATTGCTGCACCTGACACTGGCAACAAAGTATCGGTCAACATCGTGCCCTATGGCAGCAGCGTCTATTTGGGCACAACCCTGCTTGAGCGGTTCAACGACACCAACAAACCGCCCCTCAGCAACACCAACGCGCGCACCTGTTTGAATTTCTCGCAGGCAGAACGGGGCGAATTGGGGATCACCTATGCCGACCCTTATATCTGGAGCTGGCCCTTGCAGTTGGCAGGCACAGCATTTTCTGGCACAAGCTGGGAAACCATTGAATTTCAAAGTAACATGTACAACGAAGCTGCCGAAGCCACCGCCGTCATGAACGGCGCTGGCAGCTGCGCGCGGCAAACAGACGCCTTGGCCATGAGCGGCAACACCCCCCTGATTGGGGTGCAAGTGAGCCGCCCTGTCAGCGCGACCGCCGCCACGACAATCAACAATAAGTTGAACGCGATCGTTCCCCTTAACTTTGTACTTGGAAACATTGTCGATACAACTGGCGGTTTGAAATGGGCTTTGGCCGCCCTTGATCCCAGCCTTAAGCCTATCATTTCAAGCCAAGTTACGGCTGGCACGTCACCCGGAGCAGTAACAGGCCGCCCGCGCGATTATACTGCCGAAGACACCATGAAAGTGCTGCTTTTCTTCACCAACAGCGCTTTTGCAAACTCGAACTATGCCGCATCAGAACTGCAAGGCGGTCATTCTGGGCGCGAGATTAGACCCGAATATCTGGGCAATACCCCCTCGACCATTTGGCGCACGCCTGGGCCTGCAACATCTACGCGGCCTGTGCGTTTGTCAGTTTTACACAGTAATGCGCCCGATCCAACACGGCCCTATTGGGTGACCCAAGGCCTTACAACCAATCCGCAACTCGAAGCGGAAAGAGCACAGTGGATGGCGGCCCCCTACCAGCACCCAGGTGGCGGCGCGCCAGTGCGCCTAACTTGGGGCCAAGCCATGTCGCAAATCACCCTCTTCACCATCATTCGCCAACTGTACATGGCCCCCTTTAGCCCTGTGACAAACGCGACAAACACGTGGTCGGCCTTGGTGGAAAGGTTCACCTACATCGCGCGCGACAGCGTGAAAGACCGCGAAAACTTTGCAGCACTGTGTTCAGCGGCAAAACAGCAAGGCGTCTTGATCTATATGATGCGCGCGCCCGGTTCCACGACCGTCTCGGCCTCGACACCGGGGCAAGCGGCGCACAACGCAAACGTGGGCCTTGCCAACCCCATTTATAACGCCTGCGCCACCTCTAGCGCGCATACGTTCACCCTCAGCACAACCAATATTCGGTCAACCCTGCGGATGATCGCGTCGAACATCGCCCAATTGACCCTCACTCAGTAAAGAAGATCCAGATGCGCGCATTATCAAAGCTTAGAACCTGGCTGTTGCGCGAAAACGGCAGCGCCAGTATTGAATTTATCACCATCATGCCCTTGGCGATGGCGATCTTGCTGGCCTCTGGCGAAGCATCGATGGTCAGCCTGCGCAAAACAGCGCTGGACCGCGCGCTGGAAATGACAGTGCGTGAATTGCGCCTAGGCCAAATCGCCAACCCAACGGTCGCAGATTTGCGCACACGCATTTGCAACCGCCTCGGCATGGAAGAGGGCTGCGCCGAAAATTTAACCTTAGAATTGACAGTGCGCAGCACCTCATCGACAGGCATCGTCAGCGTGCCCAGTTTAACAAACCTGTGCATCAACCGCGCGACCAATGTCGTGCCTGTGCTTTTGTTCCAGCCGGGGGCTGCGAATGATTTGGTATTGGTGCGCGCCTGCCTTGTGCAAGATTACTTTTTTCCCACAACCGCCAATCAAATTAGCCTTGAAAATCAAGAGGGCGATGAATTCCGCTTGATCGCGACAACGGCCTTTGTGAATGAACCCCGGTAGGATTTGATGATGCAACGCGCCCTTCCAGCAATCCGTAGATTCTTATCCCAAACGCGCGGCAGTATGGCTGTCGAAGCGGTTCTTGTCCTGCCAGTCATGGCGTTGATGTTCATTTTCTTTAACGTCTATTGGGATGCCTATCGCGCAAAAAACCTCGCTCAAAAGGCAACTTACACGATTGCCGACATCATCTCCCGCGAGAGGTCTCAGGTCGTGCCGAATTATGCCAAAAGCTATGTGCGCGTGTTCAACTATGCCGCCGAAGTGCCCGGAACATTAAATGTCACCAACTATGAGACCTCTGCCGCAATCATACGGGTAACAAGTGTGACCTTCACGGACGGCGCAGAAGATGACGATGATGGCCAAGTTAATATGGCATGGTCCATGTCGTCCGACCCCAAGCGTATGCCAGAATGGACGAATGCGACGATTGACGCAATTGCGGGCCAAATTCCCGCTATGTTGGACGGGGACAACATCATCGTTGTGGAATCGCGTGTGCGGTGGCAACCCAAATTCACCACCGCCATGGCCGCCGATCTTTTGGGCAAGTCCTCGGAGGGTTGGTTTACCGCGCGCGATATTGAAACGATGGCAACAGTGCGCCCCCGCTTTGTGCCAAGGGTTTGCTTTAACAACAACCTGTCTGGTGCGAGTGCGGTTGTGGTCGCGTGCGATTTGTAAGCGCGCGGATACTGTGCAAATTCGCGCAGTAAATTGGCAAGTCCCGCTCTTGTCCTAAGGCCGCATCGGCCCTAGCTGTTGCGTCATCTTGGCCCAACCTGTGGGCGCGCAATCAGATAGGTGACCGATGTCTTTTCGCCCTGTAAAATCTACCTCGCTGGCCACGCCGCATATCGAAGGCGCGGGGGTGCATTTGCACCGCGCCTTTGGCTTTGGCGATCCAACGCGCCTTGACCCGTTTTTGATGTTCGACGATTTTCGCGGCGATCATCCCAGCGATTATCGCGCGGGCTTTCCGTGGCATCCGCACCGCGGCATCGAAACCATCACGTATGTTTTGGCGGGCGCGGTCGATCATGGCGATAGCCTTGGCAATCGCGGAACGCTCAAGGGCGGCGATGTGCAATGGATGACAGCGGGCAGCGGAATTTTGCACCAAGAAATGCCCAAAGGAAACGGGCAAGGGCAAATGCACGGCTTCCAGCTGTGGGCCAATTTGCCGCGCGAGCTAAAGATGACAAAGCCGCGCTATCAAGATGTGCGCGGCAGCGATATTCCAGAACTTTTGGAAGATGATGGCACTGTGGTCAAAGTGATTGTCGGCAGCTTTTGGGGCAAAACAGGCCCCGTTGATGGCATCGCCGCCGATCCGCAGTATTTGGACATTTACGTGCCGCCAAACAAAAAGCGTATCTTCAAGGTGGACACCCGCCGCGCTGCATTTGCCTATGTGTTTGAAGGCGCCGCAAAATTTGAAGACAGCGCCCCCCCACGCGGGGTATTGACTGAAAAAGAATATCGCGGTGAAGAGCTGAATATCCGCGATCTGTCGGGCAACCGCACTCTGATTGAATTTGGCAAAGGTGACGAGGTTGTTGTGCGCGCTGGCGATGATGGCGTGCGATTCTTGCTGATTTCGGGCGCGCCCATTGCTGAACCCGTAGCATGGCACGGCCCCATCGTGATGAACACCCAAGAAGAATTGCAGCAGGCCATGCGCGAGCTGCGCAACGGCACGTTTATAAAACCCGCGCATTGAGCCATGCGCAATTGCGCAAGTCTGCATTGATCTTTGGGCCAAGCAATGGTTAGGGTAGCGGCATGAAACGTGTCCTAACCATTTTGCTTTTTCTGACCGCCTGCGCGGAATTTCCGCAGGTGGATGCGGCCGCGCCTGATCAAATCCAGCCGCGCCCTGCCTATCTGACCCCAGCCGAACTTGCCGCCGTGAATGCCGCGTTGGCCAAGCCCAACCGCGCGAACGTGGACGCGCAGGGCGACGCGCTGCGCGACAGCGCCGACGACTTGCGCGCGCAGTAAGCGCGCAAAAGCGCCGCGCCGTTGCACCCTGTTGCGCCATGCGCTAACAGGGGGCAAGTTTAAGAGGGCCTGATATGTCAACACTTCCCGCACAAAATCCCCCCCTGCGCCTTGGACTGGCGGGGCTTGGCACTGTTGGCATTGGCGTGGTCAAAATCGTGCAAAATCATGCCGATTTGATCGCAGCCCGCACAGGGCGCCGCATTGAAATCACTGCCGTCAGCGCGCGCGACCGCACCCGAAACCGTGATGCCGATCTGTCAGCTTATGCCTGGGAGGCAGACCCCGTGGCATTGGCAAAACGCGCTGATGTGGATGTTTTTGTCGAGGTTATGGGCGGGCATGATGGTGCGGCCCATGACGCAAGCCTTGCCGCCATTGCGGCGGGTAAAGATATTGTCACCGCTAACAAGGCGCTGCTGGCCCATCACGGGCAAGCCCTTGCGTTGGCTGCCGAATCTGCGGGCCGCGTGATCCGCTTTGAGGCCGCCGTTGCAGGCGGCATTCCCGTGATCAAGGCGCTGACCGAAGGGTTGGCGGCCAACCAGATTCGCCGCGTTATGGGTGTGATGAACGGCACGTGTAACTATATCCTCACGCGGATGCAAAGCGCGGGCCTGCCGTATGAAACCGTGTTCGAAGAGGCGCGCCAGCTTGGCTATCTGGAAGCTGACCCGAATTTGGACGTGGGCGGCATTGATGCGGGGCATAAACTGTCACTTCTGGCCTCAATTGCCTTTGGCACACAAGTTGCCTTTGACGCGGTGGAATTGGAAGGCATCGGCGCGATTTCAATCGACGACATTCGCCTTGCCGAAGATATGGGCTATAAAATCAAATTGCTCGGGGTCGCCCAAATGTCTGGGCGCGGGCTGGAACAGCGCATGACGCCCTGCCTTGTGCCATCGACCTCGCCCTTGGGCCAGTTGGTCGGCGGAACCAATATGGTGGTGCTGGAAGGCGACCGCGTTGGTCAGATCGTCATGCGGGGCGCGGGCGCAGGAGCTGGCCCCACGGCCAGCGCCGTGATGGCTGATGTGATTGATATTGCGCGCGGATTCCGCTTGCCCACCTTTGGCCAACCCGCCGCGACCTTAAGCAAACCCATTCCCGCCACATCGGCAACCGCCGCCGCACATTACCTGCGCATGACGCTGCTCGACAAACCTGGCGCCTTGGCCAAAATCGCAACTGCCTTGGGCGAGGCAGGTGTATCGATTGACCAGATGCGCCAATACAGCCACGAAGGATCAGAGGCGACAGTGCTGATCGTCACCCACAAGGCAACCCGCGCAGACATCAACGCAGCCGCAACCCGCTTTTCCCAAACGGGCGTGATGGTTGGCACGCCCGTGGTTCTGCGGATCGAAGAGGTTTAATCTATCTCAGCGATGATGGGGCCAAGGCACGCTGTATGCTGGCTTCGCCCCGTCCATGAACCGAAGCACGGTAGTTGGAAATCGTATCCTTGCGCGCGGTTGACAGCAGTTGATCGACAATTTGATCAGGCGTTGCAGAGGTGAATTTGCTGCCCAGAATCGCCGCGTAACCCGCCACAATTGGCGCTGCAAAAGACGTACCAGCCATCTTCATCTGCGATTCATTCACACCCACAACCAAGAACTGGTTTTGTACAGTCGTATTGCTGCCAGCACGGTTCGAATAACTCGCCAAACTGGCTTTTGATTTGGTCGTACCATTTCGGTTTAACGCGCCTACAAAAATGGCCGAATCTGCCCCGATCAAATCGACGTTCAAATAGTCGATTTCACCATAGCCATCGACACCGCCAATCCGCACTGATTCGTTGCCTGCGGCCTTGACCACAACGGCCTGCGACGTCTGCGCATAATTGATGATCGAATCCTCAAGCGCCTCGTAATCGATGCCGCCATATTCTGGCGCGGCAGAAATACCATAAGACAGGTTGATCACATTCAACCCCGACCGCAGGGGAAGATCGGTAAATTCGTTATAAAAGCTGCGCCGGTAAACCGTTGCGCGTGGGGCAATCAAACCCGCCTGCTGCGCTGTCCATTGGCCATGGGTTTTGCGTTCGGTACGCCCCGTCAAATTCCCGCTGAACGGATCATATGCAAAATCATCGACGACCGAAATGGACACGCCTTGCCCTTTAAATCCCTTCGCCCAAGCGGTCGAGACATCGGTGCTCATCCAGACTTCGCGGCTTTGGGCGGCGGCAGGCGCAGACGATGCCATCGCAGCCAGAACCAAGCCGCAAAGTGCAGCCAGACCCGTTTTTGCATTCTTGATCCGCATTGTATCTCTCCTTCAGAACGACCACTGCACAATCAAACGCAGCACGCTGACAGCCCTTGCAGGCTCTTTCCACAAATAATCGAGCGTCTCTTCAGGCGACAACAGCGATGCAGCAAGGCGGCAATTCACGCGCTGCACCCCCCCAATTGCCCCAAAGTCCCCCCTGCAGGCCCTTTCGCGCAGATTACCGCCGTAAATTCCCGACATCTCCATCTCTCTGGTTAAATTATGCGAAATTGATGTCCTAAAAACAACCCCAAGCGTTGCGGTTGGGCCAAGTGTGTATTTCTCGCCGCGCTCCCCTATCGCGCCGCCCCAGATCACGCCAATATTGGGGGAAACTTCTGTCAGAAATGTCGCTGACAGGTTTGGAAAACTTGGCGAGTACCAGCGCTGCAAATCCACTTGTTGGCCGCCGCTCAGCTCAAACGCGCCTGCCGAAGTCGATCGTACCAAATCTGAATTAAGCCCGCCATTGGTCAGATCAACCAAGCGGCTGCGGCCCCAAATTCCGTCATCTTGGGATAGGCCAATGCCTTGGCCGTGGGCGATGCCAGCGACCTGCGACAGAAATAGGCCAATGGCAACGGCAAAACGGTGCCGTCGCCCAAAGGGGACGCAGGTTGCGGCCATACTTGCCACAAACGGGGCGTGCAAATGGCCCAAAACCATCACAGCACTGCCCATTTTGCGCCCCAATCTTTGCGCATGATCTCCTCAAGACACTATGTTTATGTACCACTTAGAAGGAGTGAGTAATGAGTATTGCGTTAAAAACCAACCGCCGCTGGTTAAAATCAGCAATTTTGGCCGCATCGGACGAAGAAATCATGCTACCTTGGGCTGGCAAGCGTATTTCGCGACCTGCCCCTTCGCAGCCCACGCCAGTGATCCGTATCTTTCCATCAGCCCCTTCGAAATACGCCGCAATCGCTGCGCGCTGATCACTGAAAGATTCTGCGCCGTTGTTAGCGCAAGCAGGATTGCCGCTTTGCACGTCGCCCGATAAGGGCGATTGAGGTGCAATTTAGGGGCAATGCAATGGGCGATGTAACCGAATTTCAAGACCGCTTGCTGTCGCTGGGCCTTGCCCGCGTGTCCGAAGCTGCCGCCATCGCGTCGGCGCGGCTGATTGGGCGCGGTGACGAAAAGGCCGCCGATCAAGCCGCTGTCAACGCCATGCGCGCGCAACTCAACCTTCTGGATATCGCAGGCGTCGTTGTTATTGGCGAGGGCGAGCGCGACGAGGCCCCGATGCTGTATATCGGCGAGGAGGTCGGCACTGGCCGCGGCCCTGCCGTCGACATCGCGCTCGATCCTTTGGAAGGCACGACCCTGACCGCCAAAGATATGCCCAACGCGCTGACTGTCATTGCCATGGCCCCGCGCGGCAGTCTTTTGCACGCGCCCGATGTTTATATGGACAAACTTGCCATTGGCCCCGCCTATGAGCCAGATACCGTCACCCTAGATATGTCCCCCGCAGCCCGCGTGCGCGCATTGGCCCGCGCCAAGGGTGTTGCGGCCGATGAGATCGCCGTTTGTATCCTTGATCGCCCCCGCCACGAAGCCATGATTGCCGAAGTGCGCGCCACGGGCGCCGCTATTCGCCTGATCACAGATGGCGATGTGGCTGGCGTGATGCACTGTGCCGAACCAGATGTTACCGGCATTGATATGTACATGGGGTCTGGCGGCGCGCCCGAAGGGGTGCTTGCCGCGTCGGCCTTAAAATGCATGGGCGGACATATTTTTGGCCGCCTTTTGTTTCGCAACGACGAAGAACGCAATCGCGCCGCCAAAGCAGGTATCACCGATTTGAACCGCATCTATACGCGCGATGATATGGTGCGCGACGACGTGATATTTGCGGCCACTGGGGTAACGCAAGGATCGCTTTTGCGCGGCATCAAATTGGGTCACGGCTTTGTCGAATGTGAAACCATTCTGATGCGCAGCAAGACAGGTTCCGTGCGCCGCGTCAGCTATCGTGCGCCGCTGCACGGTTAAAGTTCCCTTTGCAAGGCGGGCGGCGGTTGTCGGGACGGATACAATACGCAGGCAATACGGATAACATACGCAGGCCAGCGCCCTTTTTGCCTGTATTTGCAGGGCCGCAGGGCTTGCCCACCGCCCGCGCGTCTGCCATCACATCCGCATGAGCGAACGCGCATTTCTAAATGTTGAAACATCGCTAACGGGGCGGCGCTGGGTTGGCCCGCTGCCCGAAGAGCGCCGCTTGGCCGAGGCGATGGCGCAGATCACTGCCTTGCCGCCTGCCCTATGCCAAATCTTAGCGCAGCGCGGCGTCGCCCCAACCGAGGCAGAGGCATTTCTGGCCCCTGCCCTGCGTGATCTTCTGCCCGATCCTTTAGTGCTTAAAGACATGGGCGCGGCTGCCACGCGGTTTCTGGCCGCCATTGCCGCAGGTCAGCGCATCGCCATTTTCGCCGATTATGATGTGGATGGGGGGTCATCTGCCGCCCTGCTGATCACCTATCTGCGCGCCCTTGGGCTGCAGGCAACTCTGTATATCCCCGACCGCATCGACGAGGGTTATGGCCCAAACGAGGCCGCGATGGCCCAACTGGGGGCGGGCCATGATCTGATCATTTGCGTGGATTGCGGCACGCTTTCCCACGGGCCCATTGCCGCCGCAAATTGCGATGTAGTGGTTCTGGATCACCATTTGGGGGGCGAGACGCTGCCGCCCGCAGTGGCTGTGGTCAACCCAAATCGCATGGATGAATGCGGCGATTTGGCCCATTTATGCGCGGCAGGGGTGGTGTTTTTGCTTCTGGTCGAAGCGAACCGCCAACTGCGGGCCAAAGGCGTGCAAGTGCCTGATCTGATGGGGTTTCTAGATCTGGTCGCGCTGGCCACAGTCGCCGATGTCGCCCCTTTGATTGGCCTCAACCGTGCCTTTGTGCGCCAAGGTTTAAAGATCATGGCGCGGCGCGAAAGGGTGGGCCTGCGCGCGCTTGCCGATATTGCGCGCATGGATGCAGCCCCCAGTGCCTATGCCCTTGGCTTTGTGCTGGGGCCGCGCATCAACGCGGGCGGGCGTATTGGGCAGGCCGATTTGGGCGCGCGGTTGCTGGCCACATCCAGCGAATCCGAGGCCGCGGCCTTGGCCGAACGGCTGGATGTTCTTAATACCGAACGGCGCGATATCGAGGCCGCCGTGCGCGCCGAAGCCTTGGCGCAAGCCGAAGCGCGCGGCTTTAATGCGCCCCTTGTTTGGGCCGCTGGCGATGGCTGGCATCCTGGCGTTGTTGGCATTGTCGCGGCGCGCCTGAAAGAGGCCGCGCGCCGCCCTGCTGTAGTGATCGGTTTTGACGGCGATATTGGAAAAGGGTCGGCCCGTTCAATTTCGGGCGTTGATCTAGGGGCCGCCGTGCAGCGCCTTGCCGCCGAAGGTCTGCTGATCAAAGGGGGCGGGCATAAAATGGCCGCAGGCCTAACTGTGGCGCGCGGACAACTTGGCGCTGCCATGCAGCGGCTGTCAGACCTATTGGCGCGGCAAGGGTCGGGCGCGGGTGAAGGCACGGATTTGCGGATTGATGCCCTACTGGCCGCCAGCGCAGTATCGCCTGAATTGGTGGCGCAAATCGACGGCGCTGGCCCCTTTGGCGCATCCGCCCCCGCCCCTCGTTTTGCCTTTGCAGATATGGCCGTGGCGGCGCGGCCGATGGGCGAGGGACACCTGCGCCTGTCCTTTGGTGATGGGCTAGGGCCAAAACTGGAAGGCGTGCTCTTTGGCGCGTTCCAAACCCCGATGGGCGACGCGCTGCTGGCAGGTGGCGTGGGGCGGTTCCACCTTGCAGGGCGGATCGAAGTCAACACTTGGGGCGGGCGTTCGCGCGTGCAACTGCGCATCGAAGACGCTGCACGCGCCTAAAAAAGGCCACCGCGCGTGGCCGCAGAAATCTTGCAAAAATCCTAGACCTAATCTGCATTTTTCCTCTTGCACTCAAATGCCCGCCCCACTAAAGACGCCATACAAACAGCGTGGCCCGTTCGTCTATCGGTTAGGACATCTGGTTTTCAACCAGGCAAGAGGGGTTCGACTCCCCTACGGGCTGCCATTTCACAAATGAAATCAAGCACATAGTCGGTTCGTATATAGGGTTGCACCCTTAATATGTTAACATCTGCAAGGGCAGTCGCAAAACATGCGCTGCGCAGCGGGGATGGCTTAGATGGCCCACCTTGCGATGCCAACTGGCCGCGCGAAGAATTGCTCATTTTAAAGTCGAACTTTGGCTGGACGCGCGCAGGAAGACAGCGTTAAATTTTTGGCTTTGGGCGCGACTTTTGCCCTGGCGACGCGAACGAGGCAGCGGGTTTTCTGACCAAAGCTCTTTCTTGTGACCTTTTGGCCAAATCAGGAAATTCAGCCAAGGCGGGAACTTCTTGTTGGCTTACGTTACGTCAAGTGGTGAAGTTATCTTGTCAGGTTGCGGGCTTTGTCTATGCTAACGCGATCAAGCAGCGCAAAGCTGCCACAAAAACAGGGAGTCCAAAATGAAGAAACATCTTTTGCTTTCAACGATTCTGTCACTGTCTTTGGTCAGCGCGGCCTTTGCTGCGCCGCACCCCAAAACGGGCGAAGAATTGGCCGATAACCAGACCTATAACTATTGGATGCTGGATGCGGTCAAATCCCTTGATCCGCAAATTGCCTCGTCTGTGGAAGACAGCGATGTGATCAAGTCCCTGTTCGAGGGGCTGTACACCGAAGACACCAATGGCGGCCTCGTGCCTGCTGGCGCGCTGGAATATACCCTGTCGGATGACAAAACCACCTATACGTTTAAACTGCGCCCCGAATCCAAATGGTCCAACGGCGATCCTGTTGTGGCGGGTGATTACGTTTACGCATGGCAGCGACTGGCCGATCCTGCGACCGCATCCGAATATGCATGGTATATGGAACTGATGCAGGTTGTGAACGCATCCGAGATCATCGCAGGCACCAAGCCTGTTGCCGATCTGGGCGTCAAAGCGGTGGACGACTACACGCTAGAGGTCAAAATCTTGGCCCCCCTGCCCTATTTCCCCAAAATGCTAACGCATTCCTCGACCTTCCCCAACCATAAGCCCACGATCGACGCCAAGGGCGCAGATTGGACCAAGCCTGAAAATCTGGTTGGCAATGGCGCGTATCTGCTAAAAGAACATATCGTTGGCGAAAAGGTCGTGATGGAAAAATCCCCAACCTATTGGGATGCCGCCAATGTGATCATGTCACCCGTCAACGCACTGACGGTCAACGATGAAAACGCAGCCCTAACGCGCTATCAAGCGGGCGAGCTTGACCGCACCACGGTGCCCGCTGGCCAGTATCCGCGCCTAAGCCAAGAATTCCCCGCCGAGGCGATTTCAACGCCTTATTCATGCTCTTATACCTATATCTTCAACCTTGCCGAAGGTAAGGGCAACGAAGCGCTGAAAGACCTGCGCGTGCGTCAGGCGCTGTCCTATGCGCTGGATCGTGACATCATCGTTAACAACATTCTGCAAGGTGGCCAAAAGCCCGCCTATAACTGGACGCATTGGGCGATGAACGGCTTTACTATGCCGACCATCGATTATGCAGGCTGGACACAGGACGAACGTGACGCCAAGGCTGTGGCCTTGCTGGCAGAGGCGGGCTTTGGCCCAGACAACCCGCTGAAAATCACGCTGAACTATAACACGTCCGAAGCGCACCAGAAAATCGCCGTGGCCGTGCAACAGTTGTGGAAGCAAAAGCTGGGCGTCGAATTGACCCCCAACAATTACGAATGGAAAGTGCACACCGACAAGATGACGGCGGGCGATTTTGAAATGGCCCGCTATGCGTGGTGCGCCGATTATAACGAAGCCTCGACCTTCCTTGATCTGTTTGCGTCCTATTCGGGCAACAACAATGGCAAATACAGCAACGCCGAATATGACACGCTGCTGAAAGACGCAAAAACGATGGACGATCCAAACCCGAACTACACCGCCGCCGAGGGTTTGCTTGCGGCCGATATGCCGATGATCCCGATCTACCACTATGCCAAAGTGGACATGATCAAGCCCGATATCAAAGGCCTGCCTGAAAACAACGTGATGCAGTCTTGGTACGCCAAAGACCTGTATCGCGTGAAGCAGTAACCAACCCCTTGCCAAGGCCAGCCCTGCGGGGATGGCCTTGGCGCATTTTATTGGGGGCAGGCGATGCTGACCTTTATCTTCAAGCGAGTGATGATTGCCATCCCAACGCTGCTGATCTTAATCATTCTGTCTTTTCTGCTGATGCATGCCGCACCAGGTGGGCCGTTCACGCAAGAAAAGGCTTTGCCTCCAGAGGTTTTGGCAAACCTGAATGCCAAGTATGGGTTGGATCAACCGCTTTGGCGGCAAATGCTGTCTTATGTTTGGGGCGTGGTCGCGCATTTCGATTTTGGGCCGTCTTTTATCTACAAAGACCGCACCGTGAATGAAATTATCGCGCAGGGCTTTCCCGTAACGCTGACCTACGGTGCGATTGGCTTTGTGCTGGCGGTTGCCGTGGGGATCAGCCTTGGCGTTGCGGCGGCGGTTTATCAAAACTCGTGGGCCGATTATCTGGCCGTGGGGGTGGCGATTGGCGCACAGGTTTTGCCCAATTTTGTGCTGGCCCCGATTTTGGTGCTGGTCTTTACCCTTTGGCTGGGCTGGCTGCCAGGCGGCGGGTGGGAAGGCGGCGCTTGGCCCTATGTCATCATGCCCGTGATCGCGCTGGCTACATCCTATATGGCATCCATCGCGCGGATCATGCGGTCTTCCATGCTTGAGGTGCTGACATCGAACCATATCCGCACCGCGCGGGCCAAGGGGTTGCCTGAATATAAGGTTATCCTG
>CAMAWZ010000005.1 GCA_945861995.1 Pseudorhodobacter antarcticus | reverse complement strand
TACACGCAAAAGTCTATCTATTGCCCGCCCGCTGGACTGATATTGCCGCAGAATCTGGAGCCACGCTTATGCCGCCACGAATGCCGCCCTCACTGCCAAACCCCGCCCCAAACCCTGCAGCAGACCGCGCCTATGCCAATGGCGATTTCATTGCAGGCGCGGCCGATTTCCCCCCGAGATGGGCGGCCAAAGCAGCCGAGTTTCGCGCCAGCCTTGGCGCGCGGGCGCGGCTAGATCTGCCCTATGGCACAGGCGAGCGGAACCAGTTTGATCTGTTCTTGCCGCAAACCACCCCGCGCGGGCTGATGCTGTTCATCCACGGCGGCTATTGGTTGGCGTTCGATCGCAAGGGCTGGTCACATCTGGCAGCAGGCGCGCTGGCGCGCGGCTATGCCTGCGCCATGCCCAGCTATACCCTTGCCCCGCAGGCGCGAATCGCGCAGATCACGCAGGAAATCAGCGCCGCCCTGAACGCGGCCGCTGAACTGATCCAAGGCCCGATCACCGTCACAGGCCATTCGGCAGGCGGCCACCTTGCCGCGCGGATGGCGAATACGGGCATGGGCGGGCAGGCAAGCGGCCGCATCCGCGCCTGTGTCCCCATCTCGCCCGTGGCGGAACTCGCCCCCCTGATGGACACATCCATGAACGCAGACCTCGGCCTCACCGCAGCCGAATGCGCCCTTGAAAGCCCCGCCCGCCTGCCCCTGCGCGAAGGCGTAGACGCCCATATCTGGGTCGGCGCACAGGAACGCCCCAGTTTCCTGTGGCAGGCCCGCACCCTGTCGGAAGAGTGGGATTGCCCGTGGAGCGCAGCCCCTACCCGCCATCATTTCAACGTGATTGACGATCTAGAAGATGCAACCTCGCCCCTCATGGCCCTGTGCTGCCCTTAGGTCTTCCTAACTCTCCAAATATCCTGGGGGGAGGCTGCTAAATCAACGCTTTAGCGGCTGGGGGGCAAAGCCCCCCTAAGCCTTACGAATTCGCGTGCATCCGTTCGATATAGGCGCGCATTTCTTCGCCTTCGTGGCGCGCATCGCGCAAGCCTTCCATTGCGGCGCGCAGTTCGGCCTCGGTCTGTGAAATCTGGCTCAGCAGTTCCGCCTCGCGCTGTTCTAGATAAATCAGCGCTTGGTCGCGCATTTCTTCGGCCTCGTGCAAAGATTGGGCCAAATTATCCATCTCGCCCATATCACCGCCCGACACACGCGCAAAGCGGTGCAACAGCCAATAGCTGAACCAACCCAAGGCAAAAGCGATCAGTAAAATAATCGCGGTGACTATGATAAATTCTGTGCGGTTCATGCGCGGGCTTTCCCTTGGATTATCTGCTTCTACCAGAAAAATTTTATCACTTAAACGGGGGTGTTCGGGGGCATTCGGAGGCGTTGACGTCTACTCGCGTGCGGGGCGCGGTTTGGGCCGCAGGGTGATGTCCTTTGGCGCAAGATCAGAAGCGGCAAGGGCGGCAGCTTCGGCCGCATCTGCGGCGGCCGCTGCCTCGGCGCTTACCAAGGTAAACTCAATCCTGCGATTTTTCTCGCGGCCCTCGTTCGTGTCATTATCGGCAATGGGAACAGACTCGCCATAACCTTTGGCAACAAAGCCTGACATATCCACTTGCCGCCCCAAAAGGGCGATCAAAACGGCATCAGCCCGCGCTTGTGACAGCGAAAGATTGCTGTCTTCCGACCCGTCATTGTCAGTATGCCCGCCAATCTCCATCCGCAGATTGGCGCATTTTTCAAGTGCCTCCGCCAGCAGGCCCATGATCTTGGCCGCATTGCCGTCAATCTCGGTCGAGGCGGGTTCAAACACAATCTTGTTTGTTTTCAGCACGGCATCCACGCGGGCCGCGCATTCCTCTGGCGTGGGCAAGGATGCAATGGGGTCAAGCTCGCGGTCATAGGTCACATCGACCTTAAAGGTCTGCCCCTGACCCAGTTTGCCCGACAAAATCTGGCTGATCCGCGCCTTAGATTCGGTGTTGCCTGTCACGCCTGTCACCAAAACGGTATCGGCGCGCACAACCAAATCGCCGCCGTCCAACTCGCCCAGCGCCTCTAGCCCCGCCAGAACGCGCACAGGCCAACCCACAGGCAGGCCCCCGTCCAGCACAGCGGCTTGATACACCTTATCCGCGCCAAAGGTGGCCTTTGCAAAGCTATCCACCACCTTGCGCTGCATTTCATCGGGCATACGGCCACGCAAATCCACGCGGCCCGTGGCTTGCGACAAAGCGGCCGTAAATTCGGCAGGGCCATCAGTGCCAGACGCTTCGGCGGCCTTTTCAAGCGACGCGTTCAGCGAGAAGACCTCTGGCAGGGCCGCGTCCAAATCGCCCACAACGCGGTCAAAATCACGTTGGGTCACATCTGCCCCCGCCTGCAAAGTTACATCGGCGTCCTTAAAGGTAACATTGCCCGACGCCAGTTGCCCTACAGCGGCAATCCCCGCCGCGGTGGCCGCAGCCCAGCGCGGGCTTGGCACGCCAAGGCCAATGGTGCAATCGGCCACAGCGGGCGCGCCCGCATCTACTGCGGCCTGCAAAATAACATCGCGCGCCGCTTCGCTGTCTGCGGCGCAGGCATCAAACCGCGCCCCTTGCGCGTCTTTCACAAAGCGCAAAGTAAAGGGCGTCAGCACAGGGCGGGGCGCGGAAATTTGAATATCCGCCTTCACATTTCTGGGCTTGGCAAGGGCCAAATCCGCCTCAAAAGCGCGCTTTTCGCTGGCCGAGGTGGCAATCGCTGTCACTGCAACACGGTCTGCCGAGATTGAAATTTTTGATCGCGGCAGCATCTCAAAGGCGCGCAAACCAAAGCCCAGCGCCGCCTCCCAATCCGTCGAGGCGGGATAATTGGCCGTTTCGATCATTTCCGAAAACGGCGCAGCCGCAGCCAATGTCTTACCTTTTTGAATCAATACCGCTTCGTCATCGCCGATTGGCATCAGGCCAATCATCTGAATGCCGTCATCGTTACGCAGAATTTCCAGACTGAAACGCGGGGCCTCAAAGGCTTTGACAGGGGTCAGTTCCATCTCATCGCGCAGGCGCGAGGCATCGACCATTGTTGCCACCAAATTGGCAAGGCGGTACCGCGCAGCTTCATTCGGGGCCGTGCCGATCAGGCGCACTTGCAGCCCGTCTGCCTCAACATCGGCCCAAGTGATCCCTTCGGTCAGCAACCGCGATTTCACCGCCCTGGCCGAGACGTTTTCAATCACCAGCGCCAGCCCAAAGGCCACTGCCAAAAACAATCCTCCCGCTGCGATAAACACCAGCGGGGCCATGACGGCAGCAAGGCGCAGCGAAGGCAGGTAAAGCTTTGGTCTTTTGCTCATATTACGGGAATCACTTTGGCAAATATGCGGTCGAAAACCCGCTCCTAGAAGGTTGGGAAGTCATAAGGGGCAAGCGCGGGCGGATCAATCATACGATTGCGCTTGCGGCGAAAAACAGCCCAAGGATTAACCCCGTGTCGCGGTTGGCACGAAAAACGTGCAAACACGACGCAGGATTGTCCAGATCCAGCCGCCGCATTTGCCGCGCCATATGCGCACCAAAGACAAGCGTTCCCATCACGGCGATGGTTTTGGGCAAGACATCCGCACCGCTCAGCAAAACCGCCAATCCCGCCAGCGCCACCGCCAACACCGCAAACCCCGCCAGCCAGCGCCGCGAATTTTCCCCAAACAACCGCGCGGTCGATTTTACTCCAATCAGCGCGTCATCCTCGCGGTCTTGGTGGGCATAGATCGTGTCATAATACAGCGTCCACGCAATGCCCGCGCCATACAGCGCCAGCGCGGCGGGCGAAACTGTGCCCGCATGGGCGGCATAAGCCAGCAGCGCGCCCCAGTTAAACGCCAGCCCCAAAAACACCTGCGGCCACCACGTAAACCGCTTGGCAAAGGGGTAAATCGCAACAAGCACCAGCGAGGCGATGCCAAGGCCAATTGCCAGCCCGTTATAGCTGAACAAGATCAGCGCAGCCAACGCCGCCTGCGCTGCCATCCACAGTATCGCCTGGCGCTTGGTCACCTGCCCCGATGGCAGCGGGCGCGAACAGGTGCGCGCAACGGCGGCGTCAATATCCACATCCGCCAAATCATTCCAAGTGCAGCCCGCCCCGCGCATCAGGAACGCGCCCGCGCCGCACGACAAGGCCAGCCAAATATCCCACGCGCGAAAGCCCCCATCCATCGCCGCCAGCCCAATCCCCCAAAGGCAGGGCGCCAGCAGCAGCCATGTGCCAATAGGCCGATCTGCGCGTGACAGGCGCAGAAAGGGCCGCGCCGCCTTTGGCGCATAGGCGTCGACCCAATTGCCGCGCGGCGCGTCGGCCACTTGTCCCTCTGGAATATCCGATGGTTGGCGCATAAGATGCTTTCATGAAAGAGGCCAAGATCAGATTGTTTGTAGACGCACCCTTGGGGGCGGGGCAAGCCGTTGCGGTAACGGCCGATCAGGCGAATTACCTGTTTAATGTGATGCGCCTTGCGCGCGGCGCGCAGGTTTTGCTGTTCAACGGACAGGCGGGCGAATGGCGCGCCGAAGTGGCCGAGGCGGGAAAACGCGGCGGTATTCTTATTTGCACCGCCCAGACCGCGCCCCAAATCATGCCCCCCGATCTGTGGCTGCTGTTTGCGCCCATCAAAAAGGCGCGCACCGATTTTATCGTTGAAAAGGCCGTTGAAATGGGGGCCGCGCGGATTTGCCCCGTGCAAACGCAGCACACCCACGCAGACCGCATTCGCCCCGAAAAGCTGACCGCCCACGCGATGGAGGCGGCCGAGCAGTGCGGGGCCACCTTCGTGCCCCCCGTCGATGATCTGCGCCCTTTAGATAAGGTGCTGGCCACTTGGCCCGATAATCGCCTGTTGTTTTGGGCAGATGAGGCAACGGCAGGGCAAAACCTGCCAATCGCAGGCCCCAAAGGCGCGCCCAGCGCCCTGTTGATTGGCCCCGAAGGCGGCTTTTCCGATACCGAAAAATCGCGCCTGCGCGCCCTGCCCTTTATCCGCCCCTTTGCCCTTGGCCCGCGCATCCTGCGCGCCGATACCGCCGCCGTGGCCGCCCTGACCTTGTGGCAGGCGGCACTAGGCGACTGGGGGGGGGATTGGGTGGGCGATTGGCCATGATCAGCCCGCAAACCCTTGCCCAACTCCACCGCTGGTGGGAAGTGGGCGCTGTCGCAGCCCTTGCCGCCTTGGGGGCCTATTGGGCCGCATTGGGCGGGTATATTCTGCTGCCCCTTGGCATTGCCCTGATCGCCCTTTGCATCCCAATGGGCCTGTCTGCCTATCGCCGCCAGCGCTTTGCGCAAACTGTGGGGGCGGCAGGGATGATTGAAGTGATCGAGGGCGAATTGCGGTTTTTCGCGCCCGATGATGGCAGGCAGCCTGCCGCAATGGGCGGGTTTATGAACCTGCCCGATCTGGTGGAACTGCGGCTGGTGCATTTGGATCATCACCGCTTTTGGCGGCTGAAATCGCAAGACGGGCAGGCCCTAATGATCCCCGTGGATGCGGCTGGCAATGACGCGCTGTTTGATGTGTTCGCGTCCCTGCCCAATATGGACAGCGCCGCGCTGGTGAGCGCCCTGTCAAGCCCGTCAGCTACTGGAACCGCCACCCAAACCCTGTGGCGCAGGCCCGATAGGCGCGCCGCTTTGCGCTAGGGCACTTGACTTTACCGCCCCGCCGCGACACCTGTTGCGCCTAATCGCTAAGAGAAAGCCGAAACGATGTCTATACCCCAATCTGGCGGCGGCCCTATCGAAGATTTCGCCCAACTGGCGCAGATGATGCAAAGCGGATGCAAGCCAAAATCTGAGTGGCGGCTGGGCACAGAACATGAAAAATTTGGCTATTTGAAAGATACGTTTGCCCCCCTGCCCTATGCTGGGGAGCGTTCGATTTCCGCGCTATTTTCGGGCCTAGAACGCTTTGGCTGGGCCCCCGTGCGTGAAGGGGAAAACACCATCGGCATGACGCGAGAGGGCGCGAATATCTCGCTGGAACCCGGCGGGCAGTTTGAACTGTCTGGCGCGCCGCTGGTCTCGGCAGGTAATCAGGCGAGCGAGCTGCAAAACCACCTAGACGAGGTGCGCGCCATTGCCGACCCTTTGGGTATTGGCTTTATGGGCATTGGCGCAGCGCCCATTTGGCGGCACGATGATATGCCCGTTATGCCCAAAGGCCGCTACCGACTGATGACCGATTATATGGGCCGCGTCGGCACGCACGGCACGCAGATGATGTATCGCACCTGCACCGTGCAGGTGAATTTGGATTATTCCAGCGAAGCGGACATGGTTAAAAAGCTGCGCGTGGCGCTGGCTTTGCAGCCCGTGGCCACGGCGCTGTTTGCCAGCAGTCCGTTCTTTGATGGCGGGCTGAACGGGCATAAATCGTGGCGCTCGCGCATTTGGCGGGGCCTGGACAATTCGCGCACGGGGATGCTGCCCTTTGCCTTTGAAGATGGCTTTGGCTTTCAATCTTATGTCGATTGGGTGCTGGATGTGCCGATGTATTTCGTCTACCGCAATGGCCAATACATCAACGCGCTTGGCCAATCCTTTCGTGATTTTTTGGGCGGAAAACTGCCCGCCCTGCCGGGTGAAAAGCCCACGCTATCAGATTGGGCCGACCATATGACAACCGTTTTCCCCGAAGCGCGGGTCAAGAAATACATCGAAATGCGCGGGGCAGATTGCGGAAATCAGGCCCATATCAACGCGCTGCCCGCCTTTTGGGTGGGGCTGATGTATGACCAAACGGCACTGGATGCCGCGTGGGATTTGGTCAAAGGATTAGATGCCGCCACCCGCGAGGGGTTGCGCGTAGCGGCGTCCGAACATGGGCTGCAAGCGCAGGCGGGCGGGGTAAACCTGCTGGATCTGGCGCGCGCCGCCGTGGGCCTATCCCACGCAGGCCTTGCCGCGCGCGGCATGGGCGAAGAGGCGTTTCTTGCCCCATTGGTAGAAAATCTGGGCGGCGAGTCCACCCAAGCCGACCGCTTGTTGGCGCAGTATCACGGTGCATGGGCGGGGGATTTGTCCAAGGTTTACGCCGCGACCACCCTTTAGCGGCCCCAAAACTGCCCCTCGCTGTAATCTTCGGGCAACCGGGGTGAAAAAGGGTGCCAGCGCAAGACTGGCCCCCAATATGCCGTCCATCCTGCCTTATGCCAGCGGATCCGCGCCAAAGCGGTTCTCGCCCGACGAGCCTTTTTGCACGCAGATGTAGATCAGGAAAATCCAGCCCAGCAGCGGGATCAATCCCACCAGTTGCAACCAGCCCGAGCGGTTGGTGTCGTGCAGGCGGCGCGCACAAATGGCGATGCTTGGGATAAAGTTTACCAGCGCCCACAGCGACACCAGCGGGCCAGAACTGTCACGTATCGACCCACTTTCGCTTGCGCTCACCTCGGCAGAGGCCGCACCAAACAAGGCAGAATCACCAATGTTTAGGATCATCGCGACAATCAGATAGGCCAGAATATACCACCAAAAACCCCCACGCGATGTGCGGTCTTTAAAGTTTACATAGTTTTGAAATGCAGCTTTCAAAGCATTCAAAGGTTGCATTCGGGCGCCCTCGTTCTTGTTTAGCTTGCCTTTTGGCAATGCGGCGCCATTCAACCTTTCGGCGTTTGAAATGCAAGCAGAAATTGCAGAGAGGGGGGTTATTTCGCGCCAAACTTGGGTTCGACCCCCGCGCGCAGGCGGGTGATATTGGCGCGGTGTTTGATGAAAATCAGGATGGTCAGCAGCAGCATCAGCGCCACCATGTCAAACCTGCCAAGCAAAAAGGCCACAAACACAGACATGCCAGCCGCCGCCAGCGCCGAAAGCGATGAAATGCGGGTTGCGGCAAAAACCAGCAGCCAAAGGCCGCAAATCGACAGGCCGACGGGCCATGACAGCGCCAGCGTCACACCGATAAATGTAGCCACGCCCTTACCGCCCTGAAAACGCAGCCAAACAGGGTACAAATGGCCCAAAAATGCCGCCAGCCCCGCCATTTGCGCGGCATCTGGCCCCAGCATCGCGTTGGCGATCAACACGGCAACCGCGCCCTTGGCCCCATCAAGGATCAGCGTGGCAAGCGCCGCCTTTTTGCTGCCCGTGCGCAAAACATTGGTCGCCCCAATATTGCCCGACCCAATCGCGCGCAAATCGCCCAGCCCCATCGCGCTGGCCAAAACCCTACCAAAGGGGATAGACCCCAGAAGATAGGCCAATATGGCGACCAGCGCCAGCAGCATCGGATCGGTGGTGATCATCGGCATGGTTTATCCCTTAAAAACGAGCGCACCCGCAACATAGGTAGCCTTGACCTTACCCTCCATGCGGCACCCGTCAAAAGGGGTGTTTTTTGATTTTGACGCCAACGTGGCGCGGTCAAGGATATAAGGCGCATCAGGGTCAAAGCGCACCAAATCGGCAGGCGCACCAACGCCTAGCCGCCCTTGCGGCAACCCCAAACGGTTGGCAGGGTTCAAGGCCAGCGCGCGCCATAGGGCAGGCAGGCTGATATGCCCCGCATGATACAATCGCAGCGCAGCAGGCAGCAGGGTTTGCAGGCCCACGGCCCCCGCTGCGGCATCCTCGAATGGCAGGCGTTTGGATTCCTCGTCCGCAGGCGTGTGGAAAGACCCCACCACATCAATCAAACCATCCGCCAGCGCCTGCACCACGGCCAAGCGGTCTTCCTCGCTGCGCAGGGGCGGGGTAAATTTGAAAAACGTGCGGTAATCGCCCACGTCAATTTCATTCAGCGTTAGGTGGTGGATCGACACGCCCGCGGTCACATCAAACCCGTTCGCCTTGGCCCGCGCCAGTGCAGGCAAGGCCCGCGCCGTGGTAATCTGATCCGCGTGATAGCGTGCGCCCGTCATCTCGACCAGACCAATATCGCGGTCAAGCCCGATGCGTTCGGCCATGTTTGAAACGGCAGGAATACCGCGCAGCGAGGCAAACTTGCCCGATGTGGCAGAGGCCCCGCTAGACAGCCCCATTTCCTGCGGATGGCCGACCACCAGCGCCCCCATCGCGCGGGCATAGACCAGCGCGCGCGACAGGGCCTTGGTGTCGTTTGACACGTTGAATACATCCGTAAACGCCACCGCCCCCGCATCCAGCAGAAAGCCAATCTCGGTCATCTCATGCCCCGCGCGGCCCTTGGTCAGCGCCGCCATATGGCGAATGCGCACCACGGATTCCGCCGCGCGGCGGGTCACGAACTCCAGCGCTTCTGGGGTGTCGATGGCGGGCGATGTATCGGGCCGCACGATCATTGTCGTCACACCCCCCGCCGCCGCCGCAAGGCCAGCGGATCGGAAGCTTTCCTTATGCCTCTCCCCCGGCTCGCCAATTTTCACGCCCCAATCGACGATGCCAGGGGCCAAACAATCCCCCCCGCAGTCGATTACAGTCGCCCCTTCCGGCGCGGGTGCGTTCAGCGCCGTGATACTGCCGCCTACTATGGTCAGGCTACCAACATCATCCGTCCCCGCTTCGGGGTTAATCAGGCGGGCATTGGAGAAATGCAGCGTCATGTCAGGCGATCCAGACAAGGGCGATCGTAAACAGCGCCAAAAAGATCAGCACGGCCGTCGCCACCATGCCGCCTGCGCGCATTTCCGATTTTGTGGGTTTGCGGTCTGGGTCGGGGGTCATGCTTCGGCCTCGCATTTATTTTTCGCAAATCTGTAATGTGCGTGCTTGCGCGCACCTCCCCCGACGGATCGGTGCGTGCCATCACGCACCCTACGCCCTTGCTCCGCGCGCAGCCCGTTGTTACGCGTGTCGGGACGGATGCAATACGCATACCATACGAATGCCATACGCACACAACACGCGGTTTTGGCGGAAAAATCCCCCCTCACACCATCACCCCGCCCGCCGCTGCCAGCGCCGCTGCCCCCCGCTGTGCCCGCAAATTGCGCGCCAGCAAATCCATACAGGCCATACGAACCGCGACCCCCATTTCCACCTGTTCTTGGATCACAGAACGGTTAATGTCGTCGGCCAACTCGCCATCAAGTTCGACCCCCCTATTCATGGGCCCAGGGTGCATGACAATGGCGTCGGGTTTGGCGTGGCTTAGCTTTTCCGCGTCCAGCCCAAAGCGGTGGTAATACTCGCGTTCACTTGGGATAAACCCGCCGTCCATCCGCTCGCGCTGAAGGCGCAGCATCATCACCACATCGGCCCCTTCTAGGCCCGGGCGCATGTCGTCAAACAGCTCGCACCCAAAATCGCCAACCCCTGCGGGCATAAGGGTGGGGGGCGCAATCAGGCGGATACGATTTTCCATTTTGTTCAGCAAAATCAGATTGCTGCGCGCCACGCGCGAATGCGCAATATCGCCGCAAATCGCCACGGTTAGGCGCTGAATCCGCCCCTTGGCGCGGCGGATCGTAAGCGCGTCCAGCAGGGCCTGCGTGGGGTGTTCGTGCCGCCCATCGCCTGCGTTCAGCACGGCGCAATTCACCTTATCGGCCAGCAGGTTGACCGCGCCAGATGAGGGGTGGCGCACGACCAACAAATCGGGGTGCATGGCGTTCAGCGTCAGCGCCGTATCAATCAGCGTCTCGCCCTTTTTCACGCTGCTTGCACCGACCGCCATGTTCATCACATCCGCGCCAAGGCGCTTGCCCGCCAGCTCAAAACTCGCCTGCGTGCGGGTGGAATTTTCAAAGAACATATTGATCTGCGTCAGCCCCGCCAGCACATCAGATTGCTTGACCGTGCGGCGGTTTAGATCGACATATTTGTCGGCCAAATCCAAAATTGTGGTTATATCAGAAGGACTTAGATGCTCTATCCCCAGCAGATGGCGGGCGCGAAAGCTCATGTGCTTCTCCATCATTTTAAGCGCTTATAGAAAGGGATTGGCCTTGGGGCAAGGGTGGTTAAAGGGCGGTGGTTGTTAGGGGGGCCGATTGCGCCTAGTTTGTCCCTATGGGAATCAGGGCCGACATTGAAGCAGACTATCACGCCGCGCTGGCAGCGCTTGCGTGGCAGGTGGATTTGGGCGCGGATGAGGCGATCTGCGAGGCCCCCGTCAGCGCCTATGATCTGCCTGAAAAGGCCGAATATATGCAGCGCGCGGCCAGTGTTTCTGTCGCCCCTGCCGCGCCAAAAACCCTTGCAGCCCAACCTGTTGCGGCGAAATCGGGCGGGGCAAAATCTGGTGGGGCTGAGGCGATTGCCGCCGCCGCCCGCACAGCCGAGGCCTGCCAAACCCGCGAGGCGCTGGACAGTGCCGCCGCCACGTTCGCGATGTGCGATCTGCGCAAGGGCGCGCGCGCGGCGGTGGCGGCGATGGGCCATGCGCAGGCCGATGTTTTGGTGATCTGCGATCCGCCCACAACCGAGGGCGAGCGCGCAGGCAGTGCGCTGGTGGGCAATGAAAGCGTTTTGTTTGAAAAGGTCTTTGCGGCCATAGGCTTAGCTCTGGACGCTCCCAGCCCTGCGGGCGCGGTGCAACTGGCCCCAGCCCTGCCGTGGCCCTTGCGCGGCGGCGAGAGCGAACGCGCCGAAGCCTTGGCCATGATGCGCCCCTTTGCCCTGCGGCGGATTGAACTGGCCGCGCCGAAGGCGGTGGTGATTATGGGCCATATCGCGCTGGAAATGCTGCTGGGGGAAGCCAGCCTAACACGGGCGCGCGGCAATTGGGCCAGCATTGGCAACGCCCGCGCTTTGGTTATGCTGCCGCCGCGCATTTTGCTGCAAACCCCAGCGGCCAAGCGCGACACATGGGCCGATGCGCTGGCCCTAAAGGCAATGCTGCGGGGTTAAGCGGAGGGGTTAGTTCAGCGGGCAGCCGATCAGTTCGGCCGCGCGGCCATCTGCCAAAATCGTTAGGCGCAGATCGTTCCCGTTCAGATCAAAGGGCTTGGCAGTGGGCGGCACAAAATCGGCCACGGCTGTCACATGATCGCCCTGCCGCGTCACCTGCGTGCCCGAAGCCCAAATGCTGCGGTCGCGGTGTTCAAAGACCACCGTTTCAGCGGCATTCTGCGCAAGCGGCGGCATGGAAAAATGCGCAGTGACGCGCACACCATCTTTGATCGACGCGACGGTGCACGACACATCGGCCGCGCCAAGCGCCTGCGCCGATTGCGGCGCATCGGCTAAGGCCTGTGTAATTGTAACCTCGGCAGGCAGATTGCCCGATACATCTGCCGACAAGGTTGCAAAAGCGGGGATGCAGATATCTTTGCAAATGCCAAAACTGATGGCGGCCTGCACGGCCAAGGGCTGCGCGGGATCAATGGGCGTCAGCGCAAGCGGCAGGATCAGCCTATCTTGATAGCCGATATTGGTCATGCCCACATCGCCCCAGACAATCGGCGCGGGCCAGATCGTATCTGCCCCCGCAAGGTTGCGCGAGCCTGTCCAATCAATTTCGGGCGGGATGCCGCCGCCTTCGCCCGGGCTTCGCCAATAGGTTTTCCAGCCCTGTTGCAAGGTCAGCACAATGGCGGCCATAGGTTTTCCGTCCACATCGCGCCCACCTTGAACGATTTCGGCGCTGATCAGACCTTCGATTTGGGCCTGCGCGGCCACGGGCGACAGGACGAATAGGAGGGCGAAAAGGGCGGCAAAAGGAATGTGTTTCATTCCGCGCTTTTACCCCAAATGCCCGCCACGGCAAATCACCTTTCGGTGCGCGCGTGTCAGACCAGCGTGACCACTTCTCCAAGCGCGCGCTTGCGGCTTGAGATTGCGCGCAAAGATGCCATGTTAAGCGTATAGAACGGGACAGAAAGGTCGTCGATGGATTTAACAGGTAAATTATTGGCCGCCATGCCAGGGATGCAAGACCCGCGCTTTACCCGCAGTTTGATTTTGCTGTGTTCGCATTCGGACGATGGGGCGATGGGCCTTATCGTCAACCGCCCGCTGACAGATGTGACCTTTCCTGCGTTACTGGACAAGCTGGGCATACTCGCGCCAGACCCCGCCAAGATTGACGTGCATTATGGCGGGCCAGTCGAGCCGGGGCGAGGGTTTATTCTGCACCGCGATGGTTATCAAAGCGAGGCCGCCGTTCTGGATATTGCAGGCGGGTTTCAGATGAGCGCGACCTTGAATGTTCTAGAGGCGCTGGCGGATGGTACAGGGCCGCGCCCTGCCTTGCTGGCCTTGGGCTATGCAGGCTGGGGCCCGCGCCAGTTGGAGGGTGAAATAGCCGATAACGCGTGGCTGACGCTGGACGGATTGCCCGAAATTGTTTTTGGCTCCGAGGCGGGCGCAAAATGGGCAGCCGCGCTGCGCCATTCTGGCGTCGATCCTGTGGCGCTGTCGGGCGCAGCGGGCCATGCCTAGGGGTGGGGACTAATTAATCCCGCGCTTGCGCGGGGTTTCCAGTGCCTATAGGTTCGGACATGGAGGAGCGTATGGCCGACACAGCCCTGACCCTAAAGGAAATTTGTGCCAAGTTCGAGGTCTCGCCGCGCACCTTGCGCTATTATGAATATATCGAGCTGATTTTTCCGCAAAAACAGGGGCGCACGCGGCTTTATGGCCCGCGCGAAGTGGCACGGATGACCCTGATTTTGCGCGGGCGGCGCTTTGGCTTTAGTTTGGAAGAAATCCGCCAATGGTTGCTGATTTATCAGCAACAGGGAACCAAGGCACAGCTAGAGGAATGGGTGCGGCTGGCCGACCGCCAATTGGCGGAATTGTCCCAGCAAAAAGAAACGCTGCAAGCATCCATTGCTGATTTGGCGGCGCTGCGGGCACAGGCAATGAGCGAAATTGGCAAGTTATAACTGATATAGTTTGTGACGCTGCGTTACCTTTACGTTAACGTAACGTTACGCTGTATCGTGCAGCCTTTGCAGTTAGAATTTGGGGTATGTTATGTCAGAAACACTCACCATCAGCCAAATGTGCGAACAATTCAGCGTAACCCCCCGCGCCCTGCGGTTTTACGAGGATAAAGAGTTGCTTGAGCCTGCGCGCAAGGGCACGCAGCGGCTGTATTCGGCCCGCGACCGCGCCCGATTGACCCTGATATTGCGGGGCAAGCGATGTGGATTTTCGCTGGAAGATATCCGCCAGTTGCTGGCGATGTATGACCATTCGGGCAGCAACGAGGCGCAACTTGCCCGCACGCTAGAGGTTGCGGGGGATCGACTGGCACAGATGACGGCGCAGCGCGACGAGCTAAGCCTTGCGATTGCCGATTTGCAAATTGAAATCACGCAAGGGGCTGAAAAGCTGGCCCAATTGCGCGCAGGAAAGGTGTAATATGCCCCCCTATACCGCCCCAGTTCAGGATATGCAGTTTGTGCTTCATGATGTTTTGGGCGTGCCCCATCAAGACATCGCGGGCTACCGCGATTTAGAGCCAAGCTTTACCGCTGCCGTTCTGGAGGAAGCGGGCAAAGTCGCGCGCGATATTCTGGCCCCGCTGAACGCCAGCGGCGACCGCGAAGGATGCACGCTTGAAAACGGCGTGGTGCGCACGCCTTCGGGGTTTAAGCCCGCTTTTGAGGTTGTGAAACAGGGCGGCTGGACAGCGCTGGACTGCGATCCAGATTATGGCGGCCAAGGCCTGCCCTATATCATGGGCACCGCCGTGGGCGAGATGTTTGTATCGGCCAATATGGCGTTCAATATGTATCAGGGCCTGACGCATGGCGCGTATTCCGCCATTCACACCCACGGGACAGACGCGCAAAAGGCGTGCTATCTGCCCAAGATGGTGTCTTGCGATTGGACGGGCACAATGAACCTGACCGAGCCGCATTGCGGTACGGATTTGGGGCTGATGCGCACGCGCGCAGAACCGCAAACAGACGGCAGTTATAAAATCACGGGCAACAAGATTTTCATTTCGGCGGGCGAGCATGATTTGGCCGAAAACATCATCCATCTGGTGCTGGCCAAAGCGCCAGGCGGGGGCGAGGGCACAAAGGGTATTTCGCTGTTTATCGTGCCAAAGTTTTTGGTGAATGACGATGGCAGCCTTGGCGCGCGCAACGGCGTGGCGGTGGGCAGTATCGAAAACAAGATGGGCATTCACGCCAATGCCACCTGCGTGATGAATTACGATGGGGCGGTGGGCTATCTTTTGGGCGACTTGCACAAAGGTATGCGCGCGATGTTCACCATGATGAACGAAGCGCGCATCGGCGTGGGCCTGCAAGGGTATGCCGTGGCCGAAGCGGCCTATCAGGCGTCACGCGCCTATGCCAAAGACCGCCTTCAGGGCCGCGATGTCACAGGCGCGAAAAACCCAAGCGGCCCTGCCGACCCGCTGATCGTGCATCCCGATATTCGGCGCAATTTGCTAGAACAGAAATCTTTCGTCGAAGGCGCTCGGGCGTTGACCTTTTGGGGCGCGACGCTGATCGACCGCGCGGCACGGTCTGGGGATACGCAGGCCGAAGGGCTGATTTCCCTACTGACCCCTGTGATTAAGGGCTTTCTTACCGACAAAGGCTTTGAGATGACTGTGCAGGCCCAACAAATCTGGGGCGGGCATGGCTATATCGAAGATAACGGCGCGGCCCAATTCGTGCGCGACGGGCGCATTGCCCAAATCTACGAGGGCGCGAACGGCATTCAGGCGCTGGATTTGGTGGGGCGCAAGTTGGCCGCCGATGGGGGCCGCCCGATTATGGCCCTGTTTGATATGGTCAAAGCGTTTATCAAGGAAAACGAAGGCGATGCCCGCATGGCCCCCTTCCTTGGCCCGCTGAAAGCGGCCTCCAAAGATGTGCAGGCGGGGGCGATGTATTTTATGGAACATGGGCTAAAGAACCCCAATAACGCGCTGGCGGGGGCCTATGACTTTATGCACATGATGGGCCATACAATGCTGGGCCTGATGTGGGCGCGCATGGCAAAGGCGGCCCTTGCGGGGCTGGACGCGGGCGCGGGCGATGCTGCGTTTTTGAACGGCAAAATCACCACGGGGCAGTTCTATATGGCCCGCTGCCTGCCCGCGACGGCGCTGCATTTGGCGCGGATTAAAACGGGCGGCGATGTGGTGATGTCTTTGCCCGAAGCGGCGTTTTAGGGGGGGCGTTCTAACATGCCAAAACGCTTTCGCATGACGCGGCATTTCCCTGTGGCGATGACCGAAGACGGCTATCGCGCCCTGCGCAAATTTGCCGCCGAGGCAGGGCTGAATGAGGGCGAAGCGCTGTCTTTTCTGTTCGAAAAGTTCGCCTCGGTCATTGATAAAGATAACCTGACGCAGCGCCTGCGCCTGTTCAATTCTGAACTGGCAGATCGACAGAAATAGTCCAGAAAGGGCTGAGCATGACGATGAAACTGTATTGTTTTGGCGAAAGCGGCAACGCCTATAAGGTGGCGCTGGCGCTGACCTTTCTGGGGCTGGAGTGGGAGCCGATTTTCGTTGATTTCTTCAAGGGCGCGGCGAGGCGCCCTGAATTTAAGGCCATCAATGAAATGGGCGAGGTGCCTGTCTTGGTGGACGGCGACACGACGCTGACGCAATCGGGCGTGATCTTGGATTACCTGTCCAGCAAAACGGGCAAATTGGGCGGCAAATCAGCGGCCGAGCGGCGCGAAGTGCTGCGCTGGCTGTTTTGGGACAATCATAGGTTTTCCACTGTGATTGGCAGCACGCGGTTTTTGACAAATTTCCTGCCCGAGGACAAACGCCCCGCCGGTGTGATTCCGTTTCAAATGGGTCGGCTGAAAGCGGCTTATACAGTGCTAAACGAGCATCTTGCGGCGCAGACTTGGGTCGCGGGCAAGGAAATGACCATCGCTGATCTGTCGCTGTGCGGGTATCTTTATTACCCCGAACCTTTTGGTTTTGACCGCGCAGAATGGCCCCATATCGACGCGTGGCTAACGCGCATTTCGGCCACCAAGGGCTGGAAGCCCCCCTACGATCTGATGCAGCGCGCCTTTGTGGCGGCATAGGAGACTGTGATGACCGATGCCTATATCTATGACGCAATCCGCAGCCCGCGCGGGCGTGGCCGCCCTGATGGCGCGCTGCACGAAGTAACCGCAGTGGCCCTTTCGGCGCGGATGCTGGATGCGCTGGCCGCGCGCAACGGGCTGCAAGGCCATGCGGTGGAAGATGTGATTTGGGGCAATGTCACCCAAGTGGGCGAGCAGGGCGGCTGCCTTGCCCGCAGTGCGGTGCTGGCCTCAAAACTTGACCAATCTATTCCTGGTCTTGCGATCAACCGGTTTTGCGCCAGCGGGATCGAGGCGGTGAATTTAGCCGCAAACCAAGTGAAGGGCGGCGCGGGGGCCGCCTATATCGCGGGCGGGGTGGAGATGATGGGCCGCGTGGCGATGGGCAGTGATGGCGCGGCGATTGCGGTTGACCCGCAACTGGCCATGGGCACCTATTTTGTACCGCAAGGTATTTCGGCAGACATCATTGCCACGGAATACGGCTTTACCCGCCAGATGGTGGACGCGCTGGCCGTGGAAAGCCAGCGGCGCGCGGGCCTGGCATGGGCAGAAGGGCGGTTTGCCAAATCGGTGGTTCCCTTGCTGGATCAAAACGGGTTGACCATTTTGGACCGCGACGAATATATGCGCCCGCAAACCGATATGGCTGCGCTATCAGCCCTAAAACCCGCCTTTGCCGAAATGGGCGAGGTGATGCCCGGCTTTGATAAAATCGCGCTGATGAAATACCCGCATCTGGAACGCATCACCCACATTCACCACGCAGGCAATTCATCAGGTATTGTCGATGGGGCGGCGGCCATGCTGATTGGCAATGCCGAGTTTGGCCGCGCGCATGGTTTGAAACCCCGCGCGCGCATCAAAGCCACGGCGAAAATAGGCACGGATCCGACGATTATGCTGACAGGCCCTGTGCCTGCCACGCAAAAGATTCTGGCCGATTCGGGGATGAAAATTTCCGACATTGATCTGTTCGAAGTGAACGAGGCCTTTGCATCGGTTGTGCTGCGGTTCCAGCAGGCGTTCGATGTTGACCCCGCGCTGGTGAACGCCTGCGGCGGGTCTATCGCCATGGGTCACCCGCTGGGCGCGACGGGTTGCATCATTATCGGCACTTTGCTGGACGAATTGGAACGCACGGGCAAGGGCACGGGACTTGCCACCCTGTGCATCGCATCGGGCATGGGCGTGGCTACCATTATCGAGAGGGTGTGAAAATGAGCAGCGCGAGCAAAGATTTTACCTATTCGGTAGACACCGACGGCGTGGCCACGATTGTATGGGATACGGTGGGCCGTTCGATGAATGTGATGTCATCAGACGGGTTTTTGGTGCTGGACGGAATGGTCGATGCCGCATTGGCAGACCCTGCGGTTAAGGGGGTAATCATCACATCGGGCAAGAAAGATTTTGCGGGCGGCATGGATTTGAACGTGCTGGCCGATATGCGAAAAGGCGGCGCGCAGACCATTTTTGATATGATCATGGGCACGCACGGCATTGTGCGTAAAATTGAACGCGCGGGGATGGATGCCAAAACCCTAAAGGGCGGCAAGCCGATTGTCGCCGCGCTGACGGGCACCGCGCTGGGAATTGGGTTTGAAATTCCGCTGGCGTGCCATCGCATTATTGCCGCCGATAATCCGCGCGCGAAAATTGGCTTGCCTGAAATTATGGTTGGCATTTTTCCAGGTGCGGGCGGCACCACGCGGCTTGTGCGCAAAATGGGCGCGATGATGGCCGCGCCGTTCTTGCTGGAAGGCAAGCTGACTGATCCCAAAGCCGCAAAAGCGGCGGACCTGATTGACGAAGTGGTCGCCCGCGAGGATTTACAAAAACGCGCCAAGGAATGGGTTTTGGCGGCAACTGACGCCGACATTATCAAACCTTGGGATCGCAAAGATTACAAAATGCCGGGCGGCGCGCCCTATCACCCTGCGGGGTATATGACCTATGTCGGCGCATCAGCGATGATCAACGGGCGCACGCAGGGGGTTTTTCCGGCGGCAAAGGCGCTGCTGTCTGCCGCCTATGAAGGGGCATTAGTGCCGTTCGATGTGGCGCTGAAAATCGAGGCGCGGCATTTTACATCCATACTGCTGAACCCATCCTCCAGCGCGATGATCCGCACTTTGTTTATCGGCAAAGAGGCGCTGGAAAAGGGTGCAAGCCGCCCCGAAGCGCCTGACCAATCGGTCAAAACCTTGGGCGTGATAGGCGCGGGTATGATGGGGGCGGGCATTGCCTATGTCGCGGCCAATGCGGGTATTTCGGTGGTGCTGGTTGACGCGGATCAGGCCGCGGCCGACCGCGGCCGCGCCCATTCCGAGGCGCTGCTGGACAAGGGTATGAAACGCGGCAAAGTCACCGCGGATAAAAAGGCCGAAGTGCTGGGCCGCATTTTGGCCACCACCGATTACGCCGCGCTGAAGCCCTGCGATTTGGTGATTGAGGCCGTGTTTGAAGACCCGAAAGTCAAGGCCGAGGTGACGGCCAAGGTTGACGCGGTTGTCGGCGCAGATTGCATTTTTGCCACCAACACATCCACCCTGCCGATCAGCGAATTGGCGCGGGCGTCCAAACGCGCGGATCAGTTTATCGGCATCCATTTCTTTAGCCCTGTCGACAAGATGAATTTGGTCGAGATCATTCGCGGGCGCGAAACAGGCAACCGCGCCGTGGCCAAGGCGCTGGATTTTGTGCGGCAAATTCGCAAAACACCGATTGTGGTGGGTGACGCGCGGTTCTTTTACGCCAACCGCTGCATCATCCCCTACATCAACGAAGGTATCCGTATGGTCGCCGAAGGCGTGGCCCCCGCGCTGGTGGAAAACGCAGCCAAACTGGTGGGTATGCCGCTGGGGCCGCTGCAACTGGTTGATGAAACATCCATTGATTTGGGCGTAAAGATTGCCAAGGCAACCCGCGCGGCGATGGGTGATACCTATCCAGATGGCGCGGTTGACAAGGTGATTTTTGCCATGGCGGATCAGGGGCGCCTCGGCAAAAAATCGAAATCGGGGTTTTACATCTATGGCGAAGACGGCACGCGCCTTGGCCTGTGGGACGGGCTGGCAACAGCCTATCCTTGTGCTGCAAGCCAGCCCGATTTGGTGGACGTTCAACACCGCCTGCTGATGGTCCAAGTGCTAGAGGCCGTGCGCGCGCTGCAAGAGGGCGTTCTGACGGACATCCGCGAAGGCGATGTCGGCGCGATTTTGGGCTGGGGATTTGCGCCGTGGTCGGGGGGGCCTTTCAGTTGGCTGGACATAATTGGCGCGGATAAAGCAGTTTCAATATGCGATGCGCTGACCACCGCCCACGGCCCCCGCTTTACGGCCCCCGCCTTGCTGCGCGATATCGCCGCCAAAGGGCAGACGTTTTACGGGCGATTTGATGCTGAGAAAACGGCGGCGTAGGGCCGCAGTCCGCGCAAGCTGGCACCTGCCTCATAGGCGATCATGCACGCGATCAATTGCTGCGCCGATCCAAAAGATAGGCACGGTACGGGGGGCAGTTGGCCCTGTGCACGCAGCGCAGCACCGCCATCATTGGCGGGGCCATTTGCGGCCAGCAGAACCCCTGTGCTGCCCACAATCAAGGCAGGACGCGATAGGGTCAGGCGCAGGCACATTTCGGGCGCGGGGCATTGGTCAATGCCGCGC
>CAMAWZ010000004.1 GCA_945861995.1 Pseudorhodobacter antarcticus | reverse complement strand
AAGGTGCCCCGTCGTAAACTAATTTTATCTATAAAAAATGAATATATTTATGCAGGTGTTTTTTGGTAATCGGATTTTCGTATAGGTATTTTCTTGCTCGCATAGACGAATGCCCCCGTACACAGCATCAACACCCCGATGGGCCTGTCGCCTGTGCGGCATAATTATGTGGAACGGTATTACGATTGGCACGGCGCGGTTGCAAAGTATGGCTTGCATTTGCCATTCTGGCACGAACCGCGCAAATTTGATGCACGCAAGGTTTTCCGCTTCGCCAAGGATGGGCCACTTGCGCCGCAAGAATCCATCTGGCGCCACCGTCGCTTGCATCTTGATTGCCAGAACGCGGTAAGCCGAGAACCATAGTTTCCGATATTGACGCTGAGTTCAGCAGTATGGCCGTTGCATTATACAATGTCAGGCCGCGCTTCTGGGACGCGAACAACGCGGCCTTGGCGGCTTTAAGACCTTCTACTCGATAGCGCCGCGCCTAATTTTTCCGCGTGCTTCCCGCGCACGCGCCCGCGCAATTTTCAAAGTCACTGGTTGAAAGCCGCCGAGGCCGATTTCACTGACTTTTGCACCGACGGTTGCCTTTAAAATCCACGGCTTGCCCGCCGATGGGGTAATCTTGATCTGTCCCCAGTTCTGCGGGGCAGTTGCCACGGGTGCAGGGTGGCAAAGCAGGCATTGCTGACTTGGTCTGTCAGATAGGTAAAGTGCGACTGATCTGCGCCATCGCCCACACGGCCAAGCAGGCGGCCATTGCCTGCCAAATACTCGATGGTTTTGCGGCATTTGGTGCCGGTCGACATGTTGTTCAAGGCAGTGCCGTCTATGGAAAACTCCGATCAAAGTGGGAAAAGGCGCGCGTTGGGGCAAAGATTTATGCAGCGCAAGGCGGGGCGGTTGTGTCGCGCTGAATTAGGGTAAGTGCGGGCAAGGCTTGGGCAAGGGTCTGGGGTTCACCGATGATCAGGCGGTGCAGCATTTCTGCGGCGCTGCGGCCCAGATGGCGGATCGGCTGTGCGATGGTTGTCAGGCGCGGCAATACAAACGCCGCCGAGGGGATGTTATCAAAACCGATGATAGACAGATCATGCGGTATTCGCAGGCCCAGATCATGCGCGGCATGAATCGCTCCGATGGCTGCGATGTCGGTTAGCCCGATCAACCCCGTTGGCCTGTTGGCCAAAGCGCGGCTGGCCAGATCATAGGACTGCGCGAAATCATGGGTTTTGCCCAGCTGCTGCGATACTGGTTCCAGACCGCTTTGCGCAAGTGCAGCCCGAACACCCGCCAGACGCCGCTGTATCGATTGGCTGTGCAGGGGCGCGCCAATGACGGCGATTTTGCGGTGACCAAAATCAATCAGATGCTGCGCCATCATCCGCCCGCCAAGGTCATGGTCAATCACAATCGCGTCGCTGGCATAGCCGTGCAAATCGCGGTCTATCGCCACAATAGGAATGCCGCGCGCCCGCAGCGGTGCGAAATGTGCTGCCCCTGCCTCGGCGCTGGCTGCGATAACCCCGCCCACGCGGCGCGACAGAAACATCGCCACATAGCGCGCCTCATGCGCGGCGCTTTCGGCGGTGCTGCAAATGAACGACTGATAGCCCAAATCGAACAGGGCCTGCTCCATCGATTGGGCCAAAATGCCAAAGAATTGCACATCAATCGATGGCAATAAGATACCGACCAGATTGCTTTTGCCACCCCGCAAAACCCGCGCATCGCTGCTGGGTTGGTAATTGGTTTGGGCAATCGCCGCCTCGACTTTGGCGCGCAATTCCGCTGACACATAACCAGAGTTGTTCAGCACGCGCGACACCGATGCCACCGATGTTTGCGCCAGTTTCGCGATGGTTTTGATACTTGCCACGGAACGCCTCGATCTGCTGTGAAATCGTTAACACTGTAGGATTGACAGGTCTGTAAGTCGTGCAATACCACTATGTAATCGATACCAGAGGGGAAAAGATATGAAAAGCGCGCGGATGAACCGGCTTTTTGGCACGTCAGGAAATTGCTTTGATGTGGCCATAGACCACGGCATGTTCAACGAGCACAGCTTTTTGGCGGGAATCGAGAATATGCAAAAGGCAATTCAGATCATCGCCGATGCCAAGCCCGACGCCATTCAACTGCCGCCCGGAACCGCGAAAATCCTGCAATCCATCGCAGGCAAAGATCGCCCCGCTTTGGTGTTGCGCACCGATATTGCCAATGTCTATGGCAACCCTTTGCCCAAGGCGCTGTTTTCCGAAGTGATCGACAGGCCCGTGGAACAGGCTTTGGTCTTGGATGCGGCTTGCGTTGTGGTCAACCTTTTGATGCTGCCCGATCAGCCCGAGGTGTACCGCGCCTGTGTGCGCAATGTGAACGCGCTGAAACGCGAATGCGAGATTTACGGGATGCCGTTGATGGTCGAACCGCTTGTGATGCAAGACAACGCCAAGGGGGCCTATATGGTGGATGGGTCGATTGACAAAATCCTGCCGCTGGTGCGGCAGGCGGCGGAACTGGGGGCGGATATTATCAAGGCCGATCCGTGCGATAATGTCGAAGAATACCACCGCGTGATCGAGATTGCCCAAGGCCTGCCCGTTCTGGTGCGCGGCGGCGGGCGTGTGGCCGACCGCGACATTCTAACCCGCACTAAAACGCTGATGCAGCAAGGCGCGCGCGGGATTGTGTATGGCCGCAATGTGATCCAGCATCCCGACCCGCGCGGCATGACCAGCGCTTTGATGGCCATTGTGCATGAAGGGGCAAGCGTGGATGCGGCCCATGCCAATATTGCCAACGGGAGCCACTGACATGGGCGCGCAAAAGGTCATCCGTTTTGGTGTGATCGGCTGCGGGCTGATGGGGCGCGAATTTGCCAGTGCCATTGGGCGCTGGATGCATCTGTCAAACCCAAAGGCGCGGCCAAGTATCATAGCGGTGTGCGATACCAACCCAGATTTGATGGACTGGTTTACAGGCAACTTGGGCAGCGTTGCCCAAACCACCACCGATTACCGCGACCTTTTGGCCAACCCTGAAATTGATGCCATTTACTGCGCAGTGCCCCATGTGCTGCACGCGCAGCTTTATGTTGATATCATCCGCGCGGGCAAGCATTTGCTGGGGGAAAAGCCCTTTGGCATGGATCTTGCGCAGAATACGGCCATTGCTGCCGCCTTGGCCGAAAACCCTGCGGTCTTTGTGCGCTGCTCGTCGGAAATGCCGTTTTATCCGGGTGCGCAAAAGGTGATCAATCTGGCCCGCAGCGGCGAGATGGGCGATATTATCGAAGTTGAGGCGGGGTTCCTGCATTCGTCCGATATTGACCCGTACAAGGTGATCAACTGGAAGCGGATGGAGGCGGTAAACGGCGCCTATGGCTGCATGGGCGATTTGGGGATGCACGTTTTGCACGTGCCCCTGCGCCTTGGTTGGCGGCCCAAAACGGTGCACGCGCAACTGTCCAAACTGGTACGCAAGCGCCCCGACGGCAAGGGCCAGATGGTTGATTGCACCACATGGGATAATGCCACGATCTCGGCCCAAGTGGAAACTGATGGCGGTCATTTCCCTATGGTGCTGAAAACATGGCGCATTGCACCGGGCGAGGCAAATACGTGGTACATCCGCGTGCTGGGTATGCGCAAAAGCGCCTTTTTCACCACCAAATCGCCGCGCCAGTGGCAACGGATGGATTATACGGCAGGCGGGGCGCAGGCGTGGAGCACCGAAGATTTGGGCTATGATTCCGTTTTCCCAACGCTGACGGGCAAGATTTTTGAATTCGGCTTTACCGATGCAATTCAGCAGATGTGGGCCGCGTTTATTGACGAATTATGCGGCGGCGATGCAAACGGCTTTGCCTGCGCCACGCCTGATGAGGCTGGCGCGCATCATGCCGTTTTGACCGCCGCGCTGACATCGGGGCGCGAAAACAGGGTCGTTCAGGTGGATTACGCTGGCTGATCGCCCGCTTGGGAGGGCGCGGCGATAAAGGGGGGATCATGGCAACGGCGGGCGTGGCTAAAGCGGGTATCGTTTGCGCGGGAAACTGGATTGTGGATATCGTCCACACCGCGCCCTATTGGCCGACTAAGGGCGATTTGGTACGGCTTTCAGGGCGGCAGATTGGTGTGGGCGGCGGCGCGGCCAATGTGATGACAGATCTGCATTCCTTTGGCGCGCGCTTGCCGCTGGCCGCCATTGGGGCCATTGGGCCAGATACCAATGGCGATATCATCCGCGATCATTGCGCGCGCATTGGGGTGCCAACGGGCCATCTGGTGACCTTGCACGGCAGCCTGACTGCCTATGACGAAGTGATAAATATCCCCGCCGACAGCCGCACCTTTTTCTATCACGGCGGCGCGAATGATGCCTTTGATGTGGCGCATGTCCCTGTCACTGCATTGGCCGCGCAGGGGTATAAAATATTCTATCTGGGCTATCTGATGCTGCTGGGTGCGCTGGACGCGCGCAGGCCAGATGGCAGCACGGGGGCGGCAGACCTGCTGGCACAGGTGCGCGCGGCGGGGATGATCACCTGCGTTGATATGGTATCAGATGCCCACCCCGATTTTCGCGCCATAGTGGCCCCTGCCCTGCCGCATTGCGATTTTGTGATCATCAACGAAATCGAGGCGGGGCGCGCGGCGGGGCTGGATGTGCGGGGGCCTGATGGGGCGCTGCTGCAGGACAGGTTGCGCGCCGCGGCGGCGGTATTGCTGGGGGATGTGCAACGCGCCGTGATCGTTCATGCGCCCGAAGGGGCGCTTTGGGCCGCGCAGGGCGAGGGGCCTATTTGGGCGGCGTCGCAGCCGCTTGCCGCTGATTGGATTGTCAGCCCGGTGGGCGCGGGGGACGCGTTCTGCGCGGCTGTGCTGTACGGCATTCATGAAGATTGGCCGCCACTCCAAACGCTGCATATCGCGCATCTTGCGGCCAAAGCCTGCCTTGCAGGGGCCACCGCAACGGACGGGATTCCAACACTTGCCGCGCTGATGGCGGACTATACCAAAAACCAAACAGGCGGGCCAGAACGCCCCGCAGCAAAGGGAACGCTATGAAAGCCTTGTTTTTGGACGGAATCGGCAAGCTATCAGTGCAAGATGTGGCACGGCCCGTGCCAAAGGCCGATGAGGTTTTGGTGCGCGTCGAGGCTTGCGGTATCTGCGGCACCGATCGTCATTTGTTTTTGGGCGAGTTTCCATCATTCCCGCCCGTCACCCTTGGGCACGAATTTTCGGGGATTATCGAAGCCGTGGGGCAGGACGTGACCGATATGCAGGTTGGTATGCGCGTGACGAGCGATCCCAATATCGCCTGCGGGGTCTGCGAGGCCTGCCAAGCGGGCCGCGTGAACCTGTGCCACAATCTGCAAGCTATCGGCATTCACCGCAACGGCGGCTTTGCCGAATTTGTGGTGATGCCGCGCAAGCAAGCCTTTGCGCTGCCCTTGTCGCTGGATCCCCTACATGGGGCCTTTTGCGAACCGCTGGCCTGCTGCTTGCACGCGGTTGATTTGGCGGGCTTGAAGGCGGGTGCTTCGGTCACGGTGATCGGCGGCGGGGTGATTGGGCTGCTGACGGTGCAACTTGCGCGGCTGGCAGGGGCCACCCGCGTGGTACTGGTAACGCGCAACCGCGCCAAGCGCGATTTGGCCGCACGTCTGGGGGCGACCGCCTGCCTTGATCCCGCCGAAGTGGACGAATACCTGCGCCAACATGGCGGGGCAGATGTGGTGTTTGAATGCGCGGGGCTGGCGGCAACTGTCGCGGGCGCGCCACGTCTGGCGCGGCGCGGCGGGATGGTGGTGATCCTTGGCGTGCTGCCAGCGGGCCAAATGGTAGAAATCGAACCCTTTGATCTGCTTTTCCGCGAAGTTAGCCTGATCACCTCCTTTCTAAACCCCTTCACCCATGCGCGAGCGGCCGACCTGATCGCCGCGGGCGCAGTACAGATCGCGCCATTGATCAGCCGCACCCTAACGCTGGATCAGGCGGCGACTGTTATTGCCAGCCCCGCCCCTGACGGCGAAATCCGCGCACTTGCTGTGCCCGCCATGACGAACAGGGCTTGACCACGGGCGATAAAATGCTGCCATTTGCGGCCAAGGAATTTGGGCCAACTTCGGCGCTCTATTGGGGGATATCATGCAATCACGGCTGTTCACGCAGGCAGGGCGGGCGGTATCCGAAGTGGGTTTTGGCGCTTGGGCCATTGGCGGGTCTTGGGGCGATGTGACCGACGCCGACGCCAAGGCCGCGCTGAATGCCGCGCTGGACGCGGGGGTGGATTTTATCGACACCGCCGATGTGTACGGCGATGGGCGCTCAGAAATGCTGATTGCCGAAGTGCTAAAGGCCCGCTCTGGCCCGCGCCCTTTTGTGGCAACCAAGGCCGGCCGCCGCCTGTCACCGCATGACGCGGACGGCTATAATTACGCCAATCTCGCCGGGTTTGTGGAACGGTCTTTGCGTAACTTGCAAACAGATTGCCTTGACCTTGTGCAACTGCATTGCCCGCCTACAGACGTGTATTATCGCGCCGAAGTCTTCAGCGCATTAGACCGTCTGGTGAGCGAAGGAAAAATCCGCCACTACGGCGTATCGGTGGAAAAGGTGGAAGAGGCGATCAAGGCCGTGGCCTTTCCAAATGTTGCCTCGGTGCAGATTATCTATAACATTTTCCGCCAGCGCCCCGAAGAGGTGTTCTTTCCCCTTGCACGCGCCAAGGGCGTGGCGGTGATTGCCCGCGTGCCGCTGGCATCGGGCCTGCTGACAGGTAAACTGAGCGCGGCCAGCCAATTTGCTGCCGACGATCACCGCGCGTTCAACCGCAATGGCGAGGCGTTTGATAAGGGCGAGACGTTTTCGGGCGTGCCTTATGATGTGGCGCTGGACGCGGTCGAGGCGGTGCGCCGCCTGATGCCTTTAGGCGTGGCGATGGCGCCCTTTGCCCTACGCTGGATTTTGATGGAGCAGGCAATTACCACCGTTATTCCAGGTGCAAAAACTGCCGCGCAGGCGCAGATCAATGCCAGCGCCAGCGCGCTTGGCCCCCTGCCGCCCGAAGTGATGGCCGCCCTGCGCGAAGTTTATACCGCTCGCATCGCGCCGCACGTCCATCACGCGTGGTAGGCGATAGGGCCGCAAAATCTGAAAACTGGGGGCAAAACACCATGACACCTTCCTATAATCAACCCCTTGGTGGCAATACCATGCCCCGCTTTGGCGGGCCTGCCACCATGATGCGCCTGCCATCGGCTGAAAGTGCCGCTGGGCTGGATGCGGCGTTCATTGGTATTCCGATGGATATTGGCACATCGAACAGGCCCGGCACGCGGCTTGGCCCGCGCCAGATACGCGATGAAAGCCGCATGATCCGCCCCTATAACATGGGCACGGGCGCGGCCCCGTTCGAGCGGATGCAAGTGGCCGATATTGGCGATGTGCCGATCAACACCTTTGATCTGAAAAAATCCTGCACGATTATCACAGATCATTACCGCGAAGTGCTGACCCACAATACCATTCCCCTAACCCTTGGCGGCGATCATACGCTAACATGGCCCATTTTGCGCGCCATGCGCGATAAATACGGCCCTGTTGCCCTGATCCATGTCGATGCCCATTCTGACACGAACGAGCATATGTTTGGCGAGGCCGAGGCCCACGGCACCCCGTTTCGGCGCGCATGGGAAGACGGCTGTTTGCAAAACGACAAAGTGTTTCAAATTGGCCTGCGCGGTACGGGCTATGGGCCAGATGATTTCAACTGGGGCAGGGACAAGGGTTGGACAGTGGTGCAAGCCGAAGACTGCTGGCACAAATCTATGAAACCCCTGATGGAACAGGTGCGCGCAAAAGTCGGCGATGCGCCCTGCTATCTGACATATGATATCGACAGCCTTGATCCCGCCTTTGCGCCCGGAACTGGCACGATCGAGGCGGGCGGGCTGACAACCATTCAGGGCCTAGAAATAATTCGCGGCTGCGCAGGCCTAAACCTAGTTGGCTGTGATCTGGTCGAGGTGTCACCCCCCTATGACCTCACGGGCAACACCGCCATGATTGCGGCAAATTTCCTGTACGAAATGCTGTGCGTGCTGCCAAACCCGCGCAAATAATGGCGCGCGCATCAACCGCGATGGGCAACTTTGCTGGCATAGCTGCCTAGATCTTGCAGCAATGCCGCCCCCACGGGCATATTTTGGCGCGCGCAAAATTCGGCCCAGATTGCGGCAAAGGGCAGGTCCTTCGCCTCTTCTGCCCAAATCAGGCGGGCGGTGAAATCCATCGCTTCTTCGGCGGCAACAAGTTGCGCGCGCGGCAACAGCAACGCGCGCAGCAGCGCCTTTTGCATATTGCGCGTGCCAATCACCCAAGCGGCGGTGCGCGATATGGTGGCATCAAAGAAATCCAAACCAATATGTGTGCGGGGCAGCAAATCGCCAAACACCAGTTCCTGCGACATGGCCAAAAGATCATCGTTCAGCGTGACCACATGGTCGCTGTCCCAGCGCACGGGGCGCGAGACGTGCAAAAGGATTTCTGGCACAGACAATGCAACCGAGGAAAGCTTATCCGCCACGCTTTCGGTGGGGTGGAAATGGCCCATGTCCAGACACAGCGCGATATTGCGGCGAATGGCGTAGCCTAAATAAAATTCGTGGCTGCCAACAGTCATCGATTCCACGCCAATGCCAAACAGTTTGGATTCCACAGCGTCAAGCATCTGCGCGCGCGGCAGAGGGGCGGCGAACATGGCATCCAAGCTAGCCTCAAGCCGTTTGCGCGCCGCCATGCGGGCCACGGGCGTATCTTTCGATCCGTCAGGCACCCATATGTTATTGACCGCCGCGCTGCCCAAAGCTGCACCCATTTGGGCAGCAATCTCGCGGCAGCGGCGACCATGTTCGATCCAAAAATCACGAATGCCTTCGGTGGGGTGCGATAGAGTTAGGTTATCATCGGCCTTGGCATGGGCAAAAAAGGTGGGGTTGAAATCCAGCCCTACGCCTTGCGTCTTTGCCCAATCGACCCAAGGCGCAAAATGGCGGTATTCAATCGCATCGCGGTCGGGGCTATCGGGCGTATCCATGTAAAAGGCGTGCAGGTTTAGGCGGTGCTTTCCCGGAATGCGCCCGTAAGCATATTCCAAATCTGCGCGCAGCTCGCCCGGTGTGCGGGCACAGCCGGGGTAATTGCCCGTGGCCTGAATGCCCCCGCCCGAAGTGCCGCTTTTGCCTTCAAACCCGCGCACATCATCGCCCTGCCAGCAATGCACGGAAATCGGAATTGCGGCCAAGGCGGTCATGGCCTGTTCTGCATCAACGCCAATGGCGGCAAATGCATCACTGGCCATGTCAAAGGCGGGGGTGGTCATGGTCATTCTCCCAGTTTGCAGCCCTTAGGGGCGGCGATAACGGATATTGTCGCGGCCAAGGTCGGCAATCTGTGCCGCCCCCATCAGCCGCATATCGCGGATCACTTCGTCGCGCAGAAGGGTGATGGCGCGTTCCACCCCCGCCTGCCCCGCCGCCGCCAGCGGAAACAAATAGGCGCGGCCAATACCTACAGCCTTGGCACCCAGCGACAGCGCCTTAACGATATGAGTGCCACGCTGAATACCAGAATCCAGCATAACATCGGCGCGGCCCTGCACGGCATCGACCACCTCGGCCAGCCCATCGAATGTGGCGCGCGAGCCGTCAAGCTGCCGCCCGCCGTGGTTTGACAAGATCACCCCTTGGCAGCCCAAATCGGCAGCACGTCGCGCGTCTTCGGGGTGAATAACGCCCTTCAGGCAGAACGGGCCGTTCCAATCGGCAATCATGCCAGCCAGATCATCCCAGTTTAGCGTGGGTTCCAGCATTTCGGTAAAATAGCGCCCGATAGACACCGCCCCGCCGCCCATATCGACATGGCCATCCAGTTGCGGCAGTGCGAATTTTTCGTGCAGCAGATAGTTGATGCCCCAGCGGGGTTTGATGGCAAACTGCGCCATGCCAGCCAGCGTCAGGCGAAAGGGAATGGAAAAGCCTGTCCGCTTGTCCCTCTCGCGGTTGCCGCCTGTGATGCTATCGACTGTCAGCATCATCACGTCCACACCCGCCGCCTTGGCACGGGCCATCATCGCGCGGTTCAGCCCACGATCTTTGTGGAAGTAAAATTGATAAACCTGCGGGCCTGCAAACTTGCGCACATCTTCCAAACTGGTCGTGCCTAGGGATGACACGCCAAACATCGTGCCAAATTTACTGGCAGCCCCTGCTACAGCCCGTTCGCCCTGATGATGGAACAGGCGTTGCAGCGCCGTTGGCGACAGATAAAACGGCAACGCCAGCTTATGCCCCATGACAGTAACGGACGTGTCTACATCCGCCGTGCCGCGCAAAACGCGGGGCAACAAATCCACGTCTTCAAAGGCGGTAGTGTTGCGCCGATAGGTCGCCTCGTCATCCGCCGCGCCATCAATATAGTTAAAAATCGGGCTGGGCAGGCGGCGCTGGGCCAGCTTGCGAAAATCGTGAAAATTGTGGCAATCGGTTAGGCGCATCGGCTTTCCTTTCGCGGGCCAAATAAAGTGTCAGCGCGTGAACGCCTCTTTATTGCCCGCATCGACATTGATGATGTTGCCTGTCGACTTTGCCGATAAATCAGAGGCAAAGAAATAGGCCGCTTCAGCAATATCTTCTGGAAAGACCGATCTTTTAAGCAGGGATCGGTTGCGATACATTTCCTCCAGCCCTTCTTTGTCGGTTTTGTAGGTGGAGGCGCGCTGTTCTAGCCAATCGCCTTCCCAAATTTTCGACCCGCGCAGCACGGCATCAGGGTTGACGACGTTTACACGAATGCCCACTTCTGCCCCTTCCAATGCAAGGCAGCGGGCTAGATGACTTTCGCTGGCTTTGGCCGTGCAATAGGCGGCTGCATTTGGGCTGGCGGCAAGGCCGTTTTTCGATGCAATAAACACCACCGACCCGCCCATGCCCTGCGCGCGCATAAGTCGGGCGGCCAGGTTGCGGCGCACCTGCGCGTTAACGCTGCTATGCAGCGCGCCGCCAAAGGCGGGTTTGCCCGCCGTCTGCGCGGCAAACCAATCTTGCGCTTTTTGGATAATCTTTAGTGTCAGCTTATAGCACGCTTCGGCATCATCATCCCAAGTGAACAGCCCGTCGCTTTCCAGAACCCTCCCTTGGCAGATGGATTTTCAGGGCAAATTTTCATCAACGGCTTTCCCATTGCCGAACATCTGCTGAAATACAGCCGCAACACAGTGCTTTTGCCCGCAGGCGCGATTTACCGAGTGCAGAACATCATCCTGTCCCCTTTTGTCGAAGATGGCAGTCGCCATTTTGCCGCCAAGCGTATGTTTATGGGCTGCCGGGGCCTTGGCCCGCTGGGCCTGCTGGAGGGTGGCGCGCTGCTGGCCTAAGCCGAACAAAAGCTGATCGGCCAAGCGGAAGACCTGATCGTTCTGTGGGATACCAAGTTTTCCGCGCGATCCAGCCTGCTTTTGTGCCCGCTGACGCGCATCAATACCGTCATTACCGATGACGGCATTTGCGACCGCGATGCCGAAATGCGTGATGGCTGGGGCGGCGCAGGCGGAAAACGTCAAGATCGCTTTTGTGGTGAAGGCATTCGGCATTTCTTTCAAGCCGTTGCCAAAGGCGATGGAGCGCGCATTACTGTTGTCGCGTGGGATTCGGGCATAGCACCCGAAGGCCGCATGATGCACCTGAACCCATCGTCGACAGCGCTGATCGGCAACACCATCATCAAACTGGCCGCTGACAATATGCCAGAGGGCGGCGAAGTGGCGATTTTGTCGGCATCGGCCACAGCGACCAACCAGAATATCTGGATTTAAGAAGCCAAGAAAGTGCTGCCAAATTCTGCGGGCGTCACGCTGGTTAACACGGTTTACGGTGACGATTTGGCCGATAAATCCTACCGCGAAGCGCAGGGCCTTATTGCCAAGTATCCAAACCTGAGGGCCAAGATCGCCCCAAGCAACTTGGGTATTTTGGCTGCCAGCCAAGCTGTGAGAGATGGTGGTTTGATCGGCAAGGTCAACGTCACTGGTCTGGGCCTGCCATCAGAAAGGGCGGGCGCTGCTGAATCGGGCGCAGCCATGCTGGACGAAAACAATAAGGCGGCCATGTTTGACCCCCTTCACCTAGGATGCCAGCAATATCGCTGATTTCAAATCGATTTTCTAATTTCGCTTGACGTAAACTTGGCCCAGCCAGACTGTTCTGGCTTGGCCATTTTCCAAGGGTCTGACCATGCCCCAACCCGCACTATCCCAACCCGTTCTTTCCCTGCGCGCTGTCCAAATCCTTCCAAGGGGTCAAGGCGCTGCAGGATGTGCAGCTTGACCTTATACAGGCACAGTAACCGCGCCGATTGGTGAGAATGGCGTAGGTAGATCGACGATTGTGAAGGTGCCGACAGGCATATACCAGCCCGAAACGGGCGAGATTTTTCTGGATGGAACGGCAGTGAAATTCCCCAGCAGCGAGGCTGCAGCGGCCGCTGGCCTATCGGCCATTCACCAAAAAACAGTTCTGTTTGACGAATGACTGTGGCCGAAACCCTGAAATTTAAGCGCAAGGCGATTTTGGTCATCAGCCATTCGTTTGCCGAAATCTTTCGCAGTGCAGATCGTTGCACCGTGTTTCGGGATGGGCAATTTGTGGGGGCGGGCCAAATGCGCGAAGGGCGCATTGCCGCCGAACTGGCGGGCGATGCGACAACACCCGAGGCGCTGGTGCGCGCCGCCGCAGGTTTGGGAGAGGCCGCATGAAAGCCGCCCTCACCTCGCGCGATGCGCTACTGACCTATGCCATCTTCGCGATGACAGCGGTCATCGCCTACCGCTTTCCAGCCTTTATCACGCCCAACAGTCTGGCCAATACCTTTAACGACACTGCGCCGTTGATGATTTTGGTCATCGGCCAGATGATTGTGATTCTGACCAAATGCATTGACCTATCGGTTGCCGTCACTTTGGCACTGACAGGGATGATCAGCGGGCTGCTGGCGTGGCGCGTGGGTATTGCGTCAACTGTAGTGACATTGTGCACGATGACCATTTATCGCGGCATCATTTTTCTGATGACCGATGGAAAATGGGTGATCGCGCATAAAATGTCAGATGCGTTCAGGGCTTTACCGCGCCTACATATACTAGTTTTGCCGATGATGTCTTGGATCGCTCTTGCGGTGATTGCGGTGTTTGGCGCGATTATGACGCGCAGGGTGCTGGGGCGCACGCAATTTGCCGCCTTTACCATTTCGGGCGCGCTGGCGGGGATGGTCGACTATCTTTTGGTGTCGCGCTATGCCGTGGCCTATGTTGATGTGGCGGGCGGGTTCGAACTGGGCGTTAATGCGGCCTGCGTCATTAGCGGCATTTCCATTGCGGGCGGTATTGGCGGGGTGCGCGGGGCCATTTTGGGCACAGCGATTGTGCTGGCGGTGGCGGTCAACGCCCTGCAAAACCGCCCCACGGGTCGACTTATCTTGAATTCAGCCGAGACAGGTGCGCGCGCATGACCGCCCCCATGAACACTCTTGGCGCCCGCCCTTTGCCTGACCGCCTGCACAGCCCACTCACCGCGCCATTCGGTCATGGGAGGGGCTGCTGGTGGCGGTGTTTACTCTAATTTTCACCGCCAATTCCTTCGCCTCGCCTTATTTCCTAAACGTCTGGAACCTGTCAGACGCGACGTTCAACTTCACCGAACAGGCGATGATTACCTTTGCGATGGGGCTGGTGATGAGTGCGGGCTACGGGGTGCCTGTTATTGTAATTACGGGCATTGCAACGGGGCTGATCTGCGGCGCAATCAACGGCGCGCTGGTGGCGGGGATGAACCTGCCGTCGATTGTCGTGACTATTGGCAAGATAAGCCTGTTTCGCGGCGTGTCTTTCATTATTTTAGGCGATCAGGCGTTTACGGGTTACCCAAAGGAATTTGCCTTTTTCGGGCAGGGCTATGTGTTTTGGGTGATTTCGTTTGAGTTGTTCTTATTCGCCGTCACGGCGGTCATTTTCTACATCCTTCTGCACCGCACCAATTTTGGCCGCACAGTCTATGTAATCGGCAACAACCCTGTGGGCGCACTGTTTTCGGGTGCGCGCAAAGTCGTAGCTGGCCCGCCCTATCCGCATTTTGATCTGGACGCGTTGTGGCGGTTTGTGACATCTGCGCTGACCGATATGCAGGCCGCGCATGGCATTGACGCGATTTCCATCACCACCCACGGCGCGGCGGCGGTGCTGCTGGACGGGCAGGGCAATTTGGCAGCCCCGATGCTGGATTATGAATATATCGGGCCAGACGCGGTGGCGTCGGAATACAATTCCATCCGCCCCGATTTTGCGCAAACAGGATCACCCCGACTTGCGTTGGGGTTGAACCTTGGCGCGCAACTGTTTTGGCAGTTTCAACGCGACCCAGACTTGCTGGCGCGCACGGCCCAAGTGGTGACCTATCCGCAATATTGGGGCTATTTGCTAACGGGCCAAACCGCCTGCGATCCCTGCTCGCTGGGGTGTCATACAGATTTATGGAACCCATTTACAAATGCGCCATCGGATTTAGTGGGCAAACTGGGGCTTACGGGCAAACTGGCCCCCTTGCGCGCACCATCCGATGTACTGGGCACTGTGCTGCCCGATGTGGCGCGCGCGCTGGAGCTGGCCCAAGGCATTCCCGTTTATGTCGGTATTCATGACAGCAATGCATCGCTTTTGCCGCGTATGCAGGCCATGCAGCCGCCCTTTGGTGTGGTATCGACGGGTACATGGGTGATTGCCATGGCGATGGGGGCAAAAGATGCCCCACTCGACCAAGCCCGCGATGTGCTGGTTAATCTGAATGCCTTTAGCGGGGCCGTGCCCTCGGCCCGCTTTATGGGCGGGCGCGAATATGAGATTTTGTGCGGCGGCGCAGACCTGCCGCCCGCAGATGGTGCCGCGATGCAGCAGGTGCTGGATGGCAAGATCATGCTTTTGCCCGCTGTAATCACCAGCGCAGGGCCGTTTCAAGGACGCAATATGGGCTGGGCCAATGGCCCTGCGCCCCAGATTGGCAGCCCGCACTACAGCGCCGCCATAGCCGCCTATTTGGCGCTGATGACCAAGACCTGCCTCGATTTAATCGGGCAGCACGGAGCGATTGCGGTTGAAGGGCCGTTCACCCGAAATATAGCCTATTTGCAAATGTTGGCCGCGTTAACTGGCCAAGGCCGCCCTGTTTTTGCAGCCACTTCGCAAACAGGCACCAGCACGGGGGCTGCGCTTTTGGCAACGGGAGGGGTGCCTATTGCGCCGCAAATGCAGCAAATCGTAATCCCTGCTTGGCCACAGGCAGCGGCCTATGAAACGCTTTGGAACAGGCGCGCGGAATCAGGGGCGATCTGAACGCCTGCCAAATCAGCGCTGCCCGTAATACAGGCCCACCACATGTTCGGCCTGTGCAAAGAACAGCCAGCGCGCGGCGAAAGCGCCGATCAGATGCACGGCAGCAATGGTCGCAAAGGCCCATGCCACAGGCGGCAAGATGGTCAACAAAACCGCAGGCCCAATACCCGCGCAAATCAGCGCAATACTGCGCAAAGGGCGGATATGCTTGCGCGCGACCAGATAGATCATCTCGCGCATCAGGTAGTTGGGCGAGGTGTGGGGTTGTTCAAACACACGCACAGCGCCTTGAACAGGGCCGATGGTGCCCAGCCCCGTAGCCGTACCAAGGGTTTGCGCGCGGGCAGCAAAGGCCCCATCGCCAATGCGAAAAGCAGTCAGCAACAGGGCCACCAACAGCGCAGACATAACCGCCCCTGCCGCGCTTTGCCCCGCTAAAATCGCCCCGCCCGCGCCCGCGAATGCCATAAACAGCGCGGGCGTTGTCCAGTGGTTCCAACGCGGGATAGTTTTCAGTTGGGCATAGATCATCGCAGTGCAAAAGATGGTCAGCAGAGCCAGCGCAGCGCCGATCAAGCCCAGCGCGCGCGGCCAGCCAAGGCCCAGCCAATCCGACAGCGCGACAGGGGCCAACGCCAACAGGCACGCGACCGAGGAGATAGCCTCGCGCGACAGCCAGCTTGACCGCCACTGCGTAAAGGCGCGCAAAAACCGCTGCGGGTTGCCAAGGTGGAATGTACTGGCCAGCAGCCCGCCCACCGCAAGGCTGTAACCCAAACCCCAGTGGAAAAACGCTGGCCATCCGACAGGCGCAGGATACCCCGCGCCAAGAAAGGCCAGCAAGCCAAACCCTATGCCTGCCAGAACGGTAAAAATGATAACGGATGGTGCGGGATGCATCAGATTTTCCCCAGAACTTTGTCCAGCCAGCCCGCAAAGCCCGTGGCCTGAATATCCAGCAGTGGGGCCAGCGGCGCAGACATATCGGGCGAATCTTTGCGCCGTTGGGGCAGGTATTTGTTAGTGGGGCGCGTGCCCAAATCTGGCATCAAATCATACCCGCCCCGCGCGGCGGTCAGCTTGGACACGTGGCTGTCAGGGTCGGCAAAATCACCAAAGTGCCGCGCGCCAGTGGGGCAGGTGCGCACGCAGGCGGGAACGCGGTCTTCTTCGGGCAGATGGTCGTTGTAAATGCGGTCAACGCACAGCGTGCATTTCTTCATCACGCCCACATCAGCGTCCATCTCGCGCGCGCCGTATGGACAGGCCCATGCGCACAGGCCGCAGCCGATGCAGGCATCCTCGTTCACCAGAACGATGCCGTCTTCCATGCGCTTGTAACTGGCGCCCGTGGGGCAGACGGGCACGCAGGGCGCGTCATCGCAGTGCAGGCAAGAACGCGGGAAGTTTACGATCACAGCCGCGCCTTCGGGCGGGGTGATTTCATAAGAATGCACGCGGTTTAGAAACGCACCCGAAGGTGCCGCGCCGTAGGGGTCTTGATCGGACAACGGCGCGCCATAGCCTTGGTCATTCCAGCCTTTGCAGGCAGTCACGCAGGCTTGGCAGCCCACGCAGGTATCCAGATCAATGGCCAATCCCAGCTTTTTCTCGGTATGGGTGGGAAGGCTGGTCATTGCGATACCTTTCTGGGCGGTGCCTTTCGGGTTTTGCCGCGTGGCACGGCGCGGGAAATGGGCGCAAAGGCGGGGCTGGCCGCCACGTGCGGCCCTGCATTTTCGATCTTCACCCGCAAGTCAAACCACGCCGCCTGCCCTGTCACAGGGTCTGAATTGCTGCGCCTGATCCCGTCGCCAATGTCAGGCAGCAGTTCGGAAATCAGATGGTTCAGCAAGAATCCGGTGGTGGATTCGGGCGCGTCATCATCCAGCGCCCAAGCGCCCTTGCGCTTGCCAATCGCGTTCCATGTCCAGACTGTATGTTCATTCAGCGCGGCCATATGGGCGGCGGGCACCACGATTTCACCCGTAGGCGAGGTAACACGCGCATAATCGCCGTCCTTAAACCCGTGCGCTTCCCAAATCTTGGTTGGGATATACAGAAAATTGCGCCCGCGTATTTGGCGCAGCCAAGCGTTTTGACTGCCCCAGGAATGATACATATCCATAGGCCGCTGGGTTAAGGCGTGGATGGTAAAGTCATTTTCGGCATAGGGCGAATACCAGATCGGCAGCGGGTCCATCGCGCGCTTTAGGGTTTCGCGCAGATGATCTGGCGGCTGATGTGGGCCAATCCCTTCGGCGGCGGCCTGAAAGCGGCGCATGGGTTCGGAGTAGATGGAAAAAAGATAGGGCTGCGGGGATTCGAACAGCGATGTTTGCACCGCCCAATCCTGATAGGCCATATTCCACGGCTTATAAAACGCGCCCTCTGCGGGCACATGAGCCTGAAAGAACCCACCATTTTCGATGTAACGATCCAACTGGTTTGGGTTGGCATCGCCGCGCCCTGTTTGGCTTCCATCTGCCCCGCGCCAACCGATCAGCGGGCCAACCCCAGGGCGGCGGATGTGGTTTTGGATATAGTCGGCATAGTCCTTAAACTTCGGCTTACCATCTTCTTTGACCATCGGGGCCAGCCCCAACCGCGCGCCCAAATCCAGCAGCACAGACTGAAACGGCCGCACATCGCGGTCAGGCTCCACAACAGGCCAGCGAATGCTATCCCCCGCTGCATCAGGTTCGGAAATCGGGCGGTCTAGCAAGGAAATACAATCGTACCGCTCCATATAGGTGGTGTCGGGCAAGATCAGGTCGGCATAGGCAACCATTTCGGACGCATAGGCATCGGAATAGATGATGCGCGGGATGACATAGTCGCCATCCGCGCCCTTATCCGTCAGCATTTTGATGACTTCGCCCGAATTCATCGACGAGTTCCACGCCATATTCGCCATATACAAAAACAGCGTGTCAATGCGGTAGGGATCGCCTGCATGGGCGTTGGGGATCAGCATATGCATCAGGCCGTGGGCCGAAAACGGGGCGTCCCACGTAAACGCCTTATCAATGCGGGCGGGGCTGCCATCGGGCTTTAGCGCCAATTGTTCGGGGTGGCGCACATAGCCCAAATGCGGGCCAGCAAGCGGTTTGCCCGCCGCCGCCGTGAAATGCGGCGTCGGGTGCGCCTCGATAGGTTTGGGATAGGGCGGCTTTAGGCGGTAGCCGCCCGGCGTTTCAACACTGCCCAAGATAATTTGCAAAAGATGCAGCGCGCGGGCGGTTTGAAACCCGTTGGAATGGGCAGATATTCCGCGCATGGCGTGGAACGACACGGGCCGCCCAATCATTTTATCATGGCTGTTGCCGCGAAAATCTGTCCAAGGCTGCGCAATCTCTATCGCCTCGTCAAAAGCGATGCGGGCAAGATCGGCGGCCAGCGCGCGGATGCGCGGCGCAGGGATGCCGCAGCGGTCAGCCACGGCTTCGGGCGCATATTCGGGCGCAAGATAGCGCTGCGCCATATGTTGAAACACCGTGCGGTTGCCCTGATACACTGCACCCAAATCGGGCTGCACACTCTTGGCATCCCAAGGCGCAGGTTGGCCCGTCGTGCGATCAATCACAAAGGGTTGGCTTTCGGCGTTTTTCAGGATCATGCCCGCCTCGGGGCCGTCTTCCACCACCAATAAGGGCGCGTTGGTGAATTGCGCCAGATAGTCCAGATCAATTTTTCCTGCCTGAAACAGGCAATGGATCAGCGACAAAATCAGCAGGCCATCAGTGCCGGGCGTTATGCCCAGCCAATCATCTGCCACTGCATTATAGCCCGTGCGAATGGGGTTGACCCCAACCACGCGCACGCCCCGCGCCTTTAACTTGCCCAGACCAATTTTAATTGGATTGCTGTCATGGTCTTCGGCGACGCCAAACAGGATAAACAGCTTTGTGCGATCCCAATCAGGTTGGCCAAATTCCCAAAAGGCCCCGCCAATGGTGTAAATACCGCCAGCAGCCATGTTGACGCTGCAAAACCCGCCATGGGCTGCATAGTTGGGCGTTCCAAAGGCCTGCGCCCACCAGCCTGTAAAGCTTTGCGATTGATCGCGGCCCGTAAAGAATGCCAGCTTTTCTGGGGCGGTTTCGCGCAGGGGCTTTAGCCATGACACGGCCAAATCGAGCGCTTCGTCCCACGTGATTTCCTCGAACGCGCCCGATCCGCGCGGGCCAACGCGTTTCAGCGGGGCACGCAACCGCGAGGGAGCGTTGATTTGCATAATGCCCGACGCGCCTTTGGCACACAGAACGCCTTTGTTGATGGGATGATCGCGGTTACCCTCAATGTAAGCAACTTCGCCAGATTTCATATGCACATTGATCCCGCAGCGGCAGGCACACATATAACACGTCGTGCGGCGAACTTCGTCACCGATCGGATGGTTTGGCGCTAAACGGGGCTGGGTGTTCATTGATAATCCCTTTGAGGCTACAAAATCAGCTTGGTTGGGTTTTGGCGATTGCAAAATTAGGCTGGCGCTATCGGTTCGGTATAGCTGATATTACGATGAAAAAAGAAAAACACCGGCTTGTCCGCCGCGCCGCGCTACAACCAGAACGCAATTGCCTTGGGGCGGCGGCGCAACGGTTGCTCTACTGGCACTTTCTATTGCGCAATTGCATGGCCCGAATGGCCCAGAAAAACCTACATCCCTGACTGCGCATCTTTACGCGTGCCGCATCAAGCACGGTCAGGTCTTGACCCGTTTGCACAAGACGCGCGCCGATTACCCCCGCACCGATACGTGCAACCTTCGGCGTCATCTAAGCCCCGCCAAAAACCCCGCAATAATTTGGGCGGGGGTCTGTTCGATATCTTGCACCAAATGCGCCTCGTCGGCAGTGGGCGGCTGAAGTATTGCAAGCTGGCTTTCCAGCAGACTGGGCGGCATAAAATGGCCAGGCCGCGCGGCCATACGCGCCAGTAAGGTTTCCTTTTGCCCGCGCAAAAACAAAAACACCGTATCCGTATCCGCCTGCGCCCTGATCTGGTCGCGGTATTTCCGTTTTAGTGCCGAACAGGCCACCACCGTATTGCCCTGCGCCAGCGCCTGCCCAACCAAAGCCAACCATGGCGCACGGTCATCGTCCGTCAGCGGCTCTGCGCGCGCCATTTTGGCAATATTGGCGGGCGGGTGCAGATCATCGCCATCGACAAACCGCGCACCAAGTGCGGCGGCAACCCCCGCGCCGATACTGCTTTTGCCGCAGCCCGAAACCCCCATGACGACGTAGGATGTCATAGCGAAATACTGATCCCGCCATCTACAAAGATGACTGTACCATTGACGAAAGATGACGCTTCGGATGCCAGAAAGATACAAGCCCCCACCAATTCCCCAACATTGCCCCAGCGCCCTGCGGGGGTGCGATTGGCCAGCCATTCCCTAAAAACAGGGTCATCGATCAGCGCCTTATTCAACGGCGTATTGAAATAGCCCGGCGCAATGGCATTACATTGCAAACCATATTTCGCCCAATCGGTTGCCATACCTTTGGTCAGGTTGGTCACTGCGCCTTTTGTGGCCGTATAGGGCGCAATCGACGGGCGGGCGAGGGCGCTTTGCACCGAAGATATGTTGATGATCTTGCCCGCGCCGCGCGCAATCATATGGCGCGCAACGGCTTGGCCCACGTGAAACACCGATGCAATGTTGGTTTGCAAAAGCCGCTCGAACGCGTCTGCGGGAAAATCTTCCAGCGGGCCGCGATGCTGCATCCCTGCATTATTGACCAGAATATCAATCGCGCCATGCGCCGCCTCGAACGCATCCACAGCGGCGCGCACGCCGCTGTGATCTGTCGTATCAAAGGCCAGTGTTTGCACAATGCACCCTTCGCTGCGCAAGGTGTTTGCAGCCGACTCTAGCTTGGCGGTATCGCGGCCATTCATCACAATTGCCGCCCCTGCTGCCGCCAATCCGCGCGCCAAGGCAAATCCGATGCCCTGCGACGATCCTGTTATCAGCGCGCGTCTACCAGTTAGGTCAAAAAGTTGCAGGCTCATGCTGTTCCCTTGGGTCATCGAATTTGGGCCAAGAAAACGGGCCCTGCCTGACCATGTAATCGACAATGCGCAGCATCATCAAACCTCGCCAGCCAGCACTTCATGTCAAAAGTGGAAATCTTGCAAGTCGCCAGTTACTCCGAATGGGATGAAAAACCTTTAGATGCGGCCTGAATCGAACACCGCTTATCAAGCCGCGCGATTGCCATGCGGGGGCGCGCGCGGCCCCTATGTTATGCGCGCCTGCGTCTTGCCTAACGTGCCCGCGCGTCACGCGGGAACTGACCCAAAAAGACGCGCTCGCCGCCCATGTCCGCGATGAGTTGGGCCTATCCGAAGTTCATGCCGCCAACCCCTTGCAAGCCGCCCTTGCATCGGGCGTGACGTTTACGCTTGCCGCCGCCCTTCCTTTGGTGGCGGCCATCTTGGCCCCCGCGACAGCGATCATTCCTGTCGTGGTATGTGTCACGCTGGCGGGCCTTGCAGGTCTGGGCGCACTCGGCGCGGTGGCGGGCGGCGCGCC
>CAMAWZ010000003.1 GCA_945861995.1 Pseudorhodobacter antarcticus | reverse complement strand
CAGTTCCTCGAGCGTGGTTTCGGTGTCTTCAAAACGCGGCACTTCCATCCCCGCCAGCCGCGCAGGCGCGCCTTTGGCGTGGTCGGTGGCAATCATCACTTGGCGGGCTAGCGGGAACATATCGGCCACAAGGCGCAGGTTGGGGATCACTTCGGGTTTCAGGCGCTTGGCCTCGGCAAAGGCTTCGGCCTTGGCGATGCAGTTTGACAGAGCAGTCAGCGAGTGGATGAAGAATGGGACAGGGTTTTGCATAGTGCACCTTTGCGGTTGAATCTGGCGCATAGGATGTCAGTTCTGAGCTGGGGGCAAGTGGTTGCGCGCGCCACTATGGGCTGGGCAAATGAATAACGCGGCGGATGAATGTCAAACCATTAGGGTAATTTACCAGCAACGCCCACCCGATGTTTGCCGAGAGAGGCAAAAAGCAAACTATGAAGTGCGCCCTAGAATAAAATCGACAATTAAGGGTGCCAATGGGGGCGACAACGACAAGTTGGGGTCAAGGTAGGCCGCCATGTTATCCAAGCGATCGCTCGAGGAAACATCAGTTAGAACATGATTCATGTCAGGCAAAACATGCAGATGCGCCTGCTTTGCCCCTGCCGCAAGTAACGCCGCATCAGAGGGAGGAACCTGCAGGTCTTTTCCACCGCCGATGATCAAGATGGGGAGAGAAACCGCTGCCGCCAAGTCGACAGGGTCATCTTTCAAGAGGCTTGTCCAGAACCGCTGCACAGAGGAATGAAAAAGTGACGCCAATAATGGGGGCAAAGTCGCAGTATCGACCGAGTTTCCTAGCAACAGCTGGTTAAAAACCACTCGCGCCTGAGAAACTAGGGTGGGGTCGGATTGACTGCCTGAGAGTTGATCTATCAATACGTTATCAACTCGGCGGCCTGGGCAGCACAGCAAAACGACACCGCTGATCCTTGGCAAGGTCGCGGCATTTAAGGCGACCAAGCCTCCTTCTGAATGCCCAATCAAGTAAAGCGGTAGATCCTGAGGTATGGAAACGCCCATAACAGGATTTTGAGCAAGGTGCGACGTCAGCTTTAGCCATGCTGCGCAATCGGCAACGTAATCGTCAAGCGTAACGGCGTTACCATCGCCGCCGCTAGCACCTACGCCTCTTTTGTCTGCACGAATGGTGGCAATCCCTGCATCAGCCAAACTGCGCGCAAGTTTTCTATATGCATCGGAATTGAGCCCGAACCCTTGTGGCCCATTGCCATTTCGATCAGTTGGGCCTGAGCCGGGAAGGATAATGGCAAGAGCTTGCACCCGCGCAGGGAGCAAAAGCGTGCCATCAAGGTCACCTGTTTTCAGATTAATCTCATAACCCAAGGCACCACCGCATGACAGCCTTTTGCGCGTGGAGGCGGTTTTCGGCCTCGTCAAACACCACCGAATGGGGGCCGTCCATCACTGCCGATGTCACTTCGTCGTTACGATGCGCGGGCAGGCAGTGCATGAACAGGGCGTCAGGGCGGGCGCGGGCCATCAGCGCCTCGTTCACCTGATAGCCGCGCAACTGGTTATGGCGGCGTTCTTTTGCGGATTCGGGGTCGTGCATGGATACCCACGTATCTGTCACCACCAAATCCGCGCCTTGCACGGCAAGGGCTGGATCGCGTTCGATCAGCACTTGGCTGCCCTTTTGGCGGGCAAAGTCGATGAAGGCAGCTTCGGGGTCTAACGGTTGCGGGCCAGTGAAGGTAAAATCAAAACCGAACTGGCCTGCGGCATGAAGGAAAGACGCGCAGACATTGTTGCCATCGCCTGCCCAAACCACCTTTTTGCCCGCAATAGGGCCGCGGTGTTCTTCATAGGTCATCACATCGGCCATGATCTGGCAGGGATGCGTGCGGTTGGTTAGCCCGTTGATCACAGGCACAGTGGCGTGTTCGGCCATTTCCAGCAGCGTCGCCTCTTCAAAGGTGCGGATCATGATCAGGTCGACATAGCGCGACAGAACGCGGGCCGTATCGGCGATGGTCTCGCCGTGGCCAAGTTGCATTTCTTTGCCAGACAGCACCATGGTCTGCCCGCCCATCTGCCGCACTCCCACATCAAACGACACGCGGGTGCGGGTAGAGGGTTTTTCGAAAATCAGCGCGACCATGCGGCCTGCAAGCGGCTGATCATCATCAGATGCGCCTTTGGGACGGCCATTCCGCGCGGCTTTCATTGCGTGGGCCGAATTGATCATACTGCGCAATTCGGGTGCGGCGGTTTGGTGGATGTCTAGGAAATGCTTCATCAGATTAGCCTGTTTGGTCGTAGGCTGGGGGCTGTCTGCCCCCAGACCCCCGAGGATATTTGTGAAAAAGAGAAGCGCAGGGTCATGCGTTTTCGAGTGCGGTGGCGGCGCGGTCTAGGCGGGCGAGGGCCTCGGCTATATCTAGGTCTTCTATGTTCAGCGCAGGCAGCAGGCGCAGGACGTTGTCCGCGGCGGGCACCGTCAGCAGGTTCTGCGCATAGGCCGCTTTGACCACATCCGTATTGGCGGCGGCGCATTTTAGGCCCAAGATTAGGCCTTGGCCGCGCACGGATGAAAAGATGGTCGGATGGCGCGCGCAAAGGCTTTCCAGCCCTTGGGCAAACAGTGCGCCTTTGCGGGTAACCTCGGCCATAAAGCTGTCTTGCCCGACGATGCCCAAAACAGCGGCCCCCACGGCACAGCCCAAGGGGTTGCCGCCATAGGTCGAACCATGAGTGCCAGCCGTCATGCCGCTGGCGGCGTTTTCGGTGGCAAGAACCGCGCCAAGGGGGAAACCGCCGCCGATGCCCTTGGCGACCATCATGATATCGGGGGTGATGCCCGCCCATTCATGTGCAAACAGGCGGCCTGTGCGGCCCATGCCGCATTGCACCTCATCAAATATCAGCAAAGTGCCCGTGGCATCGCAAATATCATGCAGACCCTTAAGGCATTGATCGGGAACACTGCGAATGCCCCCCTCGCCCTGCACAGGTTCAATCATCACGGCGCAGGTTTGACCGGTAATGGCGGCGCGAATGGCGTCATGGTCGGCCCATTTGATTTGGGTAAAGCCGGGCATCAGCGGGCCAAAGCCTTTGGTCATTTTTTCTGACCCAGCGGCGGCGATGGCCCCTGTCGAGCGGCCATGAAACGCGCCTTCAAAGGTGATGATTTGGGTACGGTGGGCCGCGCCTTTGTCGTAATGATATTTGCGCGCCATTTTGATGGCAAGTTCGGCCGCCTCGGTGCCTGAGTTTGTGAAAAACACTGTATCGGCAAAGGTTTGATCGACCAGCATTTGCGCAAGCTGTTCTTGTTGCGGGATGCGGTACAGGTTCGACACGTGCCACAACTGACCCGCCTGCGCTGTCAGCGCCGCCACCAGCGCGGGGTGCGCATGGCCCAGCGCATTCACCGCAATGCCTGCGCCCAGATCAAGGTATCGCCCCCCGTCCGAAGCCGTCAGCCATGATCCCGCGCCCGAGACAAACTCTAGCGGGGCACGGTTATAGGTGGGCAGAACGGGGGTGATCATAGCTGTATCTTTCGCAAACAAAGCCTAGGCCTAGCCAAGGCAGAGGAATTGGTCAACGGGGAAAGGCGCGCATTGGGTGACGCAGGGGCGCGCAAAGGCAAAGTGTCAGATCTGGCGTCGGCGTAGGCGACAAAATGGGGCGCTTTATTTTTCATCCACCGCGAATATCCAAACCTTTGCCGCCTGTCTATCCCCTCAACCGCGCGGCGAGTTGGTTTTGTCGTTCCACCACGCGGCCAAGATCAATCGTAACCATCCGCCCATCCTGCACAACGCGCCGCCCTTCAACGATAAGATCGCGCACGCGCGTGGGGCCGCACAGAATTAGGGCTGCGACCGCATCCCATGCGCCTGCCGCCTCGATCCCCGACACATCCCAAATTGCTATATCGGCGCGTTTGCCCACTTCGATCGATCCGCAATCGCTGCGCCCCAGCACCTGCGCGCCGCCCAGGGTGGCCAGTTCTAGCGCCGCGCGGGCCGAAAAGGCATCTGCCCCGAGCGTCACGCGTTGCAGCAGCATCGCTTGGCGCGCTTCGGCGATCAGATTGCCCGCATCATTGCTGGCCGATCCGTCCACACCAAGGCCCACTTTCACACCTGCGTTGCGCATCGCGCGCACGGGGGCCACGCCAGACCCAATGCGGCAATTTGAACAGGGGCAATGCGCCACGCCTGTGCCCGTGCGCGCAAATAGGTCAATCTCAACGCTATCCAATTTCACGCAATGCGCGTGCCAAACATCCGCGCCCGTCCAGCCCAGATCTTCGGCATATTGGCCTGGACGGCAGCCAAACTGCGCCAAAGAATAAGCGATATCTTCATCGTTTTCGGCCAAATGGGTGTGCAGCATCACGCCTTTATCGCGCGCAAGCAGCGCCGCATCACGCATCAAATCGCGCGAAACGGAAAAGGGCGAGCAAGGCGCGATCCCTACCCGCACCATCGCGCCATCAGCGCCATTATGAAAGGCATCAATAACGCGAATGCAGTCGTTCAAAATTGCGGCCTCGCCTTCGACCAAACTGTCAGGGGGCAGACCGCCTGCACTTGTCCCAATACTCATAGCCCCGCGCGTGGGGTGAAAGCGCAGGCCCACCTCGCCCGCCGCCGCAATTGTGTCATCCAACCGCGCCCCATTGGGAAACAGATACAGATGATCCGATGTCAGCGTACATCCCGACAGCGCCAGTTCTGCAAGCCCCACTTGGGCCGAGATAAACATCTCCTCTGGCCCAAACCGCGCCCAAATCGGATACAGCGTTTTCAGCCAGCCAAACAGCAGCGCGTCTTGGCCCGCAGGCACGGCGCGGGTCAGGGTTTGGTACAGGTGATGATGCGTGTTCACCAAACCTGGGGTCACAACACAGCCGCGCGCCAAAATCACCTCGCCCGCCGAAGACAGCCCCTGCCCAACGCCCATAATGACCCCGCCACGGATCAGCACATCGCCGCCCGCAATCTCGCGCCGCGCGCCTTCCATGGTCACAACCACATCCGCGCCTTTGATCAGAATTTCTTGCATATCGCCCCCGCCCCGCCCGTTCGGAGGATGACATTCACCTGACAGAATCGGGCCAAGGACTCAGGTGTGCATCAAACATAGCAAAACTATTCCGGCCCGAAAGCCCTTTCACTTTGGCTCAAATACCTCGGGGGTAGGCCTGTGACGCGGCGCGTCACAGGCAAGGGGGCTGGCCCCCTTATCCGTTCAGCAGGGCCATCGCCTGCGCATGAACCGCGGTATTGGCGGCGGCCAGTATCTGCCCGCCGTCATGGGCGGGGCCACCTTGCCAGTTCGTCACCACACCGCCTGCCGCCGTAATAACAGCAATAGGCGCCTGCACGTCATAAGGTTGCAAGCCTGCCTCGATCACTAGATCAATCTGGCCCGCTGCGATCAGGGCATAGGCATAGCAATCTGTGCCATAGCGGGTCAGTTTTGCGCAGGCAGAAACGCGGCGAAAGGCTTCGGCTTCGGCGGGCGTGCCCACTTCGGGAAAGGTGGAAAACAAGATCGCATCGGCGAGGGCGCGCGGCGGGCGGGTTTTCAATGGGCGCACCCCTAATGGGCCGTTGGTTGTAGCGCGGCCAAGGCCGCCCTCAAACCGCTCGCCGATAAAGGGTTGGTCGATGATGCCGTAAATCGGCCCGTCCGCATCGCGCACAGAAATCAATACCCCCCATGTTGGCGCGCCTGCAAGATAGCTGCGTGTGCCATCAATAGGGTCAAGCACCCATGTTAGGCCCGAAGTTCCCGCCTTTGGCCCAAACTCTTCGCCCAAAATAGCGTCATTTGGGCGGCGGGTGGCAAGTATCTCGCGCATCCGCTGTTCTGACAGGCGGTCTGCCACGGTGACAGGATCAAACCGCCCAATTTCTTTGGTATCAGCCGCCAATCCTTCGCTGCGAAAATGCTGCAATGTCGCCACACGGGCGGCATCTGCCAGGGCATGGGCGGTTGCAAAAATATCTTCGCGCGCGGCCGCAGTCAGCATGGCAATCCCCCAAAAAAATACCCCTGCTCGCATAAGCGGCAGGGGCGATTTGGTCAAGCGTGAGGCGGCGTTAAGCTGCTTCGGACAGAACGCGCGCCAGATCAAACAAGCGGCGACGCTGCGCTTCTGGAATCGAGTAATACGAGCGCACCAAATCCAAGGCCTCTTTGTCAGCCATGATATCGGCCTGCGCAGGGGCAGGTGCAGTACCTTCGCTTAGACCCTCGAAGAAAAAGGAAATCTCAACACCCAGCGTTTCGGCAATATCCCACAGACGCGACGCCGAAACACGGTTCATGCCTGTTTCATACTTCTGGATCTGCTGGAACTTGATCCCAACTTTGTCGGCTAATTGCTGCTGCGTCATACCAATCATCCACCGACGATGACGAATACGTTTTCCCACATGTATGTCGACAGGATGTTTCATTTGCATGTCCGCTTTTTTTGATTTGATCAAAGACAGTAAGCCTGTGGCGTCGTTTTTTTCTATATGAACTTACGCATGGCAAAACTAGTCAAAAGTCTTAAATCGATATACTTTTGTATATTTATTATGGTAAATAATTGTAGAGAAATACTTTCGCTCGCCCAAATCACGTACGGTTGGCGTAATCGGTGATCAATCTACCCCAGCGTGTTTACGTAACGTCACCTAGGGCGACACCAGAGTTTTGCACGGAAAAGGGGCTAACTGACAAGAATTTGGGCATAATGGGAAAAATTCAAGGACAACTTATACGATTCTCCCGAAATTTCTGACAAAATCCTACACAAAAGACCGCAAACGCGCAACACACGCTTGGCATGATTCGCTGGCGTTTCCGCCACGGCTGGATAGGAAAAGATAAGATGAATTGGGATTGCAGGCGATGAAAGCTTGGCAAGTGCAAGAGCTGGGCGCAGCGTTGACGCTGGCCGAAGTTAAGATGCTCCAGCCTGCACAAGGCCAAGCGCTGATCTCTATACGTGCCTGCGGCCTGAACCACGCCGATTTGCTGATGCAATCGGGGCGCTATCAAGAACGCCCTGCCATGCCAGTGACACTGGGAATGGAGGTGGCAGGTACAGTGCTGGCGCTTGGCCCAAACACAATTGGCCCCGCGATTGGCACGCGGGTTGCGGCATTTATTGGGAGTGGGGGATTGGCCGAGGCGGCAATTGCCCCCGTCAATCACCTGATCGTGCTGCCAGACAGCGTGGATGACAGCGTGGGCGCAGCGTTTCAAATTGCCTATGGCACTTCGCATTTGGCACTGCATCATAAGGCGCGGTTGCAGGCGGACGAAACTTTGGCGGTGCTGGGCGCGGCGGGCGGGGTTGGCCTAACGGCAGTGGAAATCGGCAAGCGCATGGGCGCGCGGGTGATTGCCGTGGCGCGCGGCGCAGATCGGCTGGCCGTGGCGCAGGCGGCGGGCGCAGACGTTCTGATCGACAGCGACACACCAGACCTAAAGGGCGCTTTGCGCGCGGCGGGCGAGGTCGATGTTGTTTACGATGCGGTGGGCGGCCCTGCCTTTATGGCCGCACTTTCGGCCACGCGCCCCGAAGGCCGACTGCTGACTATAGGTTTTGCAGGGGGCGAGGTGCCGCAAATTCCTGCCAATCTGCTGCTGGTGAAAAACCTATCGGTCATGGGTCTGTATTGGGGCGGTTATTTGAAATTTGCCCCGCAAGTGCTGACGCAAAGCCTTGCGCAGGTTTTGGCATGGATCGCCGCTGGCGATTTGCGCCCGCATATCTCGCACCACATCCCGTTTGACCATGCACCCGCAGGGTTAGAACTGCTGCGAAACCGCAGCGCAACTGGCAAAGTGGTGATCACGCTGCCGTAGCGGCGGGCTTTTGCGCCGCGCGCAACCGGTATGCCTGCCGTATCATGCCCGCCAGCGCCGTGATGGCGGGCGAATGCACGGGATCGGCCACATAAAGATTGACCTTGACCGCCCCCAAATGGGGCAAGGCCCCGCAGTGGTTAATCCGCTCGACCGCTTGGGGTTCTGATCCAGCCAGCACAGTATGAACGGCCAAATCCGCCGAAACCGAAGCCTCGACCGCGCGCGTGCTGCCACCATCGACGGCCATTTCCCATGCGATACCGCGCGCGTCCAGTGCGGCTTGCACACCTGCGCGAAAATAGCAGCGCTGCTCGAACGCAAGGCGCAGGGGCCGCGCCTTCCATGCAGACCCACCGACAGCGCCGATCCACACCAAGGGTAGTTCCGCCACCGTCTCGCCGCCCGCATCTGCAGATGCCTCGGTCGTCAGGATCAAGTCGCATTCACCTTGTGCAAATTGTTCCTTCAATGTTTTGGTAAAGGACGAATTCAGCCGCACCCGCATTTTGGGATACTCGGCGTTAAACGCCTTAAGCACGGGGGGAATCGCGGGGTAGACAATATCGTGCGGCACGCCAAGAATAATCTCACCCTCCGCTTCTGGCGTGGTTAGGCGGGTGAACACCTCGTCATTCAGGGCCAGCATCTTGCGCGCGTACCCAATCAACTGTTCACCCGCCGCAGTGGGGGCCAATTTGCGCGTGCTGCGCTCTAGCAGCGACAATCCCAGCGCATCCTCTAACCGCTTGATCTGCATAGAAACTGCGGACTGGGTTAGGTTTAAAAAGCCCGCCGCGCGGGTGACACCGCCCGCGTCAATAATTGCAACAAAAGACCGCAGCGATACCAGATCGAGATTGCGCATATATCACAAACCTTGATGATAAGTTTCAATAACATTCGTTTTCGGAATATGCGCGAATGCGGTACAAAGATCAAGTTCGGTGATATAGGCAACCGCTTTTATCACGCAAACAAATGAAGTGTACATTTAAGGAAATACAATGTTCGCCGCAATTGGCCACAGCGCCACCCGCCCTTCCATCCTGTCCTCGCTTCTGGGTGCTTTGCCCTATCTCAGCGTTGCCCCGTCGGTTGCCGCCTCACGCGCGCGCCGTGCCGATATGAACGATGCCATGCTGGCCGATCTCGGTCTGACGCGCGGTCAGGCACGGATCGAGGCCGCACGCCCAATCTGGGACGTGCCCGCGAACTGGCGCACCTAAGGTCTTTGGATTTTTCTGGATATTGGCACTTGAAATGTAGGTTTGGGATGCCAATATCCACGCCATACGGCGCATTTCCGCGCCGCCCACCCTAGCGGAGGCTTTAATGGCTGACTATCAGACGATCCGGACAATCGGCGCGGGCGCCCGGACCGCCGAGATTGATGTTGGGCTGCGCGCCCATATGAATAAGGTTTACGGGCTGATGTCCGTCGGTATGCTGCTGACCGCAGCTGTCGCATGGGGCGTCGGCACCAATGAGACGCTGCTGACCGCAATTTTCGCAACGCCCCTGAAATGGGTTGTGATGTTCGCGCCGCTGGCGATGGTTTTTGCCTTTGGCGCGCTGATCAACCGCATGTCGGTGGCCGCAGCGCAGTTGTTCTTCTATGCCTATGCATCGCTGATGGGCCTGTCGCTGTCGTTCATCTTTGCCGTTTACACGGGCACATCGATTGCGACCACGTTCTTGGTCACCGCCATCGCCTTTGCAGGGCTTAGCCTGTATGGCTATACTACCAAGCGCGATTTGTCGGGCATGGGCACGTTCCTGATGATGGGCCTGATTGGTCTTGTTGTGGCGTCGATTGTGAACATCTTCCTTGCCTCTTCGGCGCTGGCTTTTGCCGTGTCGGTGATTGGCGTGCTGATTTTCGCAGGCCTCACCGCCTATGACACCCAGTCGATCAAGAACGAATATATCGAACACGCCCAACACGGCGATGAGGCGTGGATGGGCAAATCGGCCATCATGGGCGCACTGCGCTTGTACATGGACTTTATCAATATGTTCATGTTCCTGCTGCAATTCTTGGGCAACCGCGAATAAGTGGCGAAGTATCAAATACAAAAGGCCACGGGAAACCGTGGCCTTTTTCTTATGCGCCTTACAGATGACTTATGAAAAAACCGCGCCATTTCTGGCGCGGTTTCCATCTGTCCGACTGGCAAGCAATCTTACTTGATCTTGCCTTCTTTGTATTCGACATGCTCGCGCTTGACGGGGTCGTATTTCTTAACAACCATTTTGTCCGTCATGGTGCGTGCGTTTTTCTTGGTCACATAAAAGTGCCCCGTGCCTGCCGTCGAGTTCAGACGGATCTTGATCGTCGCCGGTTTGGCCATAGTAAGTCTCCTTCAGCCCAAAGCTACGCCTTGGTGGAATGTTGAAGCCTGCCTTTTAGCTAAGGCGCGGGCAGAGTCAACAGGGAAACGCTGCAAAAACTGATGGATTGGATGCCTGCGGCGCAGGTATTTCTGCCAAAGTGAACCTACTGGTATTTTGACTTTCATTTTGGCCCAAATACCTTCCGCGAAGCGTCCGCCCTTACGCCCAGCAAAGCGGTAGATATGCGCGGATGGCCTATAAGCCGGATTCTGTCCAAGGGTTACCCCCGTGGATGATCATTCCTCTGCCAACCGTGTTGCCACGGCGGTCAAGCTGCCAACCCGGGCCTTCGGGCTGAAGTTCCCTGTGGAGGTCTCTGCCCGCCCACGAGCAAGGCTCGCGGGCACATGGGCAGACCTTTCCACGCAAGGCCCCTATTCGGCATTGCTCCGGGTGGGGCTTGCCATGCCAGTCTTGTTGCCAAGCCTGCGGTGGGCTCTTACCCCACCTTTTCACCATCACCGCTGATCCGCTGGGCCAAGGCCCCGCACTGCGGCAGACTTTTCTCTGTGGCGCTTTCCCTGAGGTTGCCCTCGCTGGGCGTTACCCAGCACCCTTTCTTCATGGAGTCCGGACTTTCCTCGAAGTTACCCCCGCGATCATCCAGCCATCCGCGCAAGGGGCGATTTAGGCCAAGGCGGGCCTTGGGTCAACGGCTAAGAATTTGGGGCGAAGCGGCGGGCCAGATCGCAGGCAAGGGCGGCATCCCATCCATCTAAAGCCCCCCGCGCCCAAGGGCGAAAGCGCAGCCGAAAGGATGCCAGCAGCGCACCCGCAGGCGCATCGGGGTAGCCAAAGGCCCGCGCGGCGGCAAGAAATGCCTCTGGGTCTGCGGGCGCATCTGCCTGAGGCCAAACTGACAGGCCCGCGCAGGCCAATCGCTGCCAGTCAAACCGCGCGCCCGGATCGCCTTTGCGCGTAGGGGCCATATCGGAATGGGCAATCACACGGGCGGGCGGGATATCCCAACGCGCCATAACGCCGCGCAGCAAGGTTTCCAGCCCGTTCATTTGGGCGGCGGCAAAGGGGTGATCGCCCCTGTTGGCAATTTCAATTCCGATGGAATGACTGTTGATATCCGAAAGTCCCGCCCACTGCCCCGCACCCGCGTGCCACGCGCGCGCGCCCTCGTCCACCAAGGCCTCGGGATGACCCGCCTCATCTATCAGCCAATGGGCAGATACTTCGTAGGCGGGGTCACACAGCCGCGCCCGCGCCTCGGCGGCGGTATTCATGGCCGTGTAATGCAGCACAATAAGGCTAGGGCGCGCATTATCTTTGCGCGGCCCAAAATTCGGCGACGGAAAACCCCCGCTTATGGCACAACCGCGCGGTACTGGGATGGATCCCAGCCGCAGGCATAGCCATCGCCGTCAGGATCAACGCCCAAGCGGTCACGATCTGGCCCGCCTGCGCCCAAAAACGCCTCTTGCGCCAGATCGGCGTTCGCATAGGGCGCGCAGGCCACTTCAACTTTTTTGAGCTTAAAGGGCGAGCGGCGGAACAATTTCACCCCGACAGGGTGCTGCGTGGCCAAAGCATATTCTACGATGCTTGGGCCGACCTGCCCCGTGCGCTGCGGCAAAGCGCCGGGTTGGTCAATTTGATATTGGGCGCGGTTCCGCTCGATGCGGGCCTTATCGCTTTCTATGGTTTCGCGGGCGGCCACAGCCTCGAAATCTTGTTCATCCGACACGCCGCCCACTGCCGCCATTTCTGACACGGTTTCGGTGATACCCGCTGGCGCATTGCCGCGCGGGCGCACGGCGGCCAATTCGCCATTTGCTGCGGGGGCAAGGGGCGCAGACCCAATCACACGGCCTGCGTTCGGGTCAGCGGCTGGGGCCAAGGGCGCCGCGATGCTGGACAGGGGTGCGGGCTGCGCGCCGCCCAATAGAGCCGCCTGTTCTTGCAAAGATCGTGGCGCGAGGGGGTTGGCGTAAGCCCCGCCCAGAGGTGCAGTTCCTTGGGCGTTAGCATTAGCGTTCGCGTTGGCAATGGCAGCGGATGCCGCCGCCGCGCTGAACCCACCTGCGGGCGGCAAGGTTCCAGCCCCCGCCGACATTGGCTGCGCCAAAACCGCTTGGCGGTTGGCGATGTAGGTGTTGTAATCTTGAAATCCGACACCCAGACCCGAATCTGGAACAGCGACCGAACAAGCCGCCAGCCCTAGGGCGGCGAAAACCAGATGATATGCACGCATTTTTGCCTCGGTCGTTTATTATTTTGACGACCTTCTACCACCATTTTTCGGGTTTGGCCACAAATCCTGCGGACTTCTCTAAAACATAGGCGTGATTCAGCAAATCTACCTCACCCCAAGCATGGCCAATCAGTTGCAGGCCCAGCGGCAAGCCCTGCTTATTTAGGCCCATAGGCACGCAAATGCCCGGCAAACCTGCAAGGTTCAGCGTGATGGTAAAAACATCGTTCAGATACATTTCCACTGGGTCAGACGTGCCTTGCTCGCCCAAACCAAAGGCGGGCGTGGGGGTGGCGGGGGCCAAAATGCAGTCCACGCCAGCGGCAAAAGCCAGCTCAAAATCACGCTTTATCAGGGCGCGCACGCGGCGGGCGCGGTTGTAATAAGCATCATAAAACCCTGCCGACAGAACGTAAGTGCCCACCATGATGCGGCGCTGCACCTCGGGGCCAAATCCCTCGGCCCGTGTTTTTTCGTACATTTCGGTAATGCCATCGCCAGCCGACAGCGCGGCGCGGTGGCCATACCGCACCCCGTCATAACGGGCAAGGTTGCTGGACGCTTCGGCCGGCGCGATGATGTAATAGGTGGGCAATGCGTATTTCGTATGGGGCAGCGAAATATCAACCACTTCCGCCCCCGCCGCGCGCAACATATCTGCGCCCTTGTCCCACAGCGCCGCGATTTCTGATGACAGCCCATCCATGCGATATTCGCGCGGGATACCAATTTTCTTGCCTCGAATATCGCCTGTTAGCGCGGCTTCAAAATCTGGCACGGGGATATCGGCAGATGTCGAATCCTTTGGATCATGCCCCGCCATCGCCCCCAGCATAATCGCCGCATCACGCACCGATTTGGTCATCGGGCCCGCTTGGTCAAGGCTGGACGCATAGGCGATAATCCCATAGCGCGATACGCGGCCATAGGTCGGCTTAATCCCCGTGATACCTGTAAAGGCCGCAGGTTGGCGGATTGATCCGCCCGTATCGGTTCCCGTCGCGCCAAGGCACAAATCCGCCGCCACAGCCGCAGCCGAGCCGCCCGAAGAACCGCCGGGTGTCAGGTTGCGCGCGTCAACCTTCCACGGGTTGACCGCAGGGCCATAGCACGAAGATTCGTTCGACGAGCCCATCGCAAATTCGTCCATGTTCAACTTGCCAAGGCAGACCGCACCAGCGTGAAACAGTTTGGCCGTGACCGTGCTGTCATACTGCGGCTTAAACCCGCGCAGAATGTTTGATGCCGCCTGTGTTGGCACGTCCTTGATGCAAAACAAATCCTTTATCCCCAAGGGGATACCGCACAGGCTGGGGGCATCGCCGCCCTTTAGGCGCGCATCCGCCGCTCGCGCCTGCGTCAGCGCAAGTTCGGGGGTTTTATGCACAAAGGCATTCAGCCCATCGCCCGCATCGATGGCAGCAAGGCAGGACATTGTCAGATCAGTCGCCGAAACCTCGCCCTTGCGCAGGGCATCACGGGCGGCAGAAATAGTCCAAGACGCGCTCATTCGACCACCTTCGGCACTGCAAAAAACCCCTCGCGCGCATCGGGCGCATTGGCCAGAACGGCGGGTTGTTGTTCGCCGTCATTGACCACATCGGCCCGCCGTTTCAGCCGCTGCGGCGTGACCGATGTCATAGGTTCAACGCCTGTTACATCCACCTCGTTCAACTGCTCCATCAGGCCCAAAATGCCCGAAAGCTTTTCGGCCAAGTCGGGCAAATCGCCCGTCTCTACCCGAATGCGGGCCAGTTTGGCCACTTTGCGCGCGGTATCAATGTCGATCGACATGGGATGCTCCGTTTCAATTGACCTCCGTTTACCCGCCCGCCCCAGCCCCTGCAAGGCTTTACAGCCCCTGCACGGCTTTGGCGGGCGGGCGGGTACAATTAACGATACCTTTCCCATAATGGGCGGGCGGGCGGGCGGGGCGGCAGGCCAATATCGGCGCGCAAATAGTCGGGCAAGGTATCCGCGCTTGGCATTTTGCGCCGCGCCATCACCTCGCGCAGATAGCTGGCCAGAACAGCCCGCGCGCCGAACTGGTCGATCAAATCGCGCAGAGCAGGCCCTGCGCTGGTCATAGGGTTCGCCTTAATCATAGCGTCACATCACCCCATAGGGGTGCCTTGCTTGAACAGAATTGTGCCAAAGGCGCAGGCCATAAGGCACAGCTTTGACGGGTGCGTTAGGGGTGGGTTTTGCTGCGCAAACCGCGCGGCGGATCAATCACTTAGGCGCGTAGAACGCCCTGAAATCGCCAAAGGGTGCAAACTGTCATCATGATGCCCTCCTGCGGCAAGGTTATTGATGCGGGCAAGTTGCACGGCTACGACAATCTGTCCAATTCTTTACCCAATCTCGCTGAACTTTCGCATAAGTTGTGGCCAATGCGCCACGCTCATCACCGCCTCGCGGCGAAAAACGCCTTGAGCAAGGCTTCGGATTCGCCCGCCCCAATCCCATCATAAACCTGCGGCGCATGGTGGCATTGCGGGTGCGAAAACACCTTTGCCCCCACCATCACCCCGCCTGATTTGGGATCAGTCGCCCCAAAGTACAGCCGCCCCACCCGCGCCGCCGCAATCGCCGCCGCGCACATCGGGCAAGGCTCTAACGTCACATACAAATCCGCACCCGTCAGCCGCTCAGCCCCCAGCCGCGCGCAAGCCTGCCGGATCACCAGCATTTCGGCATGGGCAGTGGGGTCATTCAATTCGCGCGTGCGATTGCCCGCCTGCGCCAAAACTTCGCCGCCCAGCACCAAAACAGCCCCCACTGGCACCTCGCCCCGCGCGCCCGCCGCCCGCGCCTGCGCAAGGGCCGCGTCCATAAAGGAAATAAAGGCACGTTGCTCTTTCATTTTGGTTCAATTACCTTCGGGGTCTGGGGCGGAAGCCCCAGCGCTATCCGCCAAACCTCGCGCAGGGATGCGCCAAGCACAGGATGCCCGCAATGGCCGAAAAGACAAGCCCCCCGAAATCTGTCCCCCAAAAACCTGCACTCCCCCCCGCGGGCGAGCGTATCGCCAAAGTTCTGTCGCGCGCAGGCGTGGCATCGCGGCGCGAGGCAGAGCGGATGATCGAACTGGGCGAGGTTTCGGTGAACGGGGCGGTCATCACCTCACCCGCACTAAATGTCACGCCTGCCGACAAAATTCTTGTGCGCGGCAAAGCAATAGCCGAGGCCGAACCCGCGCGTCTGTGGCTGTATTACAAACCCGAAGGGCTGGTCACCTCCGCATCCGATGAAAAGGGCCGCGAGACGGTGTTTGACAATCTGCCAGAAGAATTGCCGCGCGTTATGTCCATCGGGCGGCTGGATTTGAATTCCGAAGGCCTGCTTTTGCTGACCAATGACGGCGGTTTGAAACGCCGCCTTGAACTTCCCTCAACAGGTTGGCTGCGCAAATACCGCGTGCGGGTGAACGGCAACCCGATGGATCCTGATTTAGAGCCCCTGCGCAAAGGCATCGAAGTTGACGGCGAGCGGTTTCAGCCGATGCAAGTGGCCATCGACCGTATCCAAGGCGCAAATGCGTGGCTAACCGTGGGCCTGCGCGAAGGCAAAAACCGCGAAATTCGCCGCGCGATGGCGGCCATTAACCTAACCGTCAACCGCTTGATCCGTATCTCTTATGGCCCGTTCCGTTTGGGTGAGATGACGGCGGGTATGGTGGAAGAGGTCAAACCCCGCGTGCTGCGCGAACAACTGGGCGAAGGCGGCGGCAAAGACGCAGGTGATGCCCCGGCCCGCGCGCGGCCCACAAGGTCTTTGCAGCGCGATGCGAAAATGGCCGCCGAACGCAGCGCGGCAATACAGGCTGGCGCAAGCGAGCGCGAATTCATCCGCAAGCCGCGCCCAACCAGCGCCGCCCGCCCTGCTGCGGGTGCAAAACCGCGCCCCACCGCGCCAAAGGGCGGCCCGAAACGCGGCTAACGGCGGCTCCTATGCGGCAAATCGCCCGCTTTTCCCCCCTAGCCCCCTAGCCGCACGGGGGCAGAATGCATATAGTTATTGCAGCGGAGACAACCTCCGCGCTTTTGGCCGCTGGAGGCGGCTTGCCAGAATGACACCAAAGCGTCTTCAAAACCTGTCATATTACCTTTTGATGGGGCTGATTGTTTATGTCTCGGTCTTGGGGGGCTGACTTTATGGCGCAGCGATACAGCGGAAAATTCAGCCCAAGCCCTGCGGGGACTGAAACCGCGCCGACTGTTATTGCCCCCATTCAGCGCCTTCGGCTGATGTTTCTACTGCCCTATCTGTTTTTGGCCAGCGCCTATTTTGGCGATGGGCCAAATCAGTTGTTTTTGGGCTTAGGCACCTTTGGGGTGCTGACTGCGTCTGCTTGGATCACCCGCGAAGGGCTGCGCGCGCAGGCCGAATTTGATGCCCGCAGCATTGCCCGCCCGCCCAAATTGCCGCGCAAACTGTTGGGAAATGTGCTTATGGCGGCGGGCCTTGGCCTTGGCGCGGTACTTGCGGGGCAGCCGATGGTGTATGTGGCCCTGTTCGCGGCAACGGGCGCCTTGCTGCACGGGCTGGCCTTTGGGGCCGACCCGCTGCGCGCCAAAGGGCTGGACGGGGCAAATGATTTTCAAAATGACCGCGTGGCCCGCGCAGTAGAAGATGCCGAGGCGATGCTAACCGCTATGGCCGAGGCGATTGCCCGCACCAAAGACCGCGCCTTGGCAGTGCGGGTGGAAACCTTTGCTCATACGGCGCGACATCTGTTTCGCAACATCGAAGATGATCCTGGCGATTTGACCGCTGCTCGCAAGTATCTGACTGTTTATTTGATGGGCGCACGCGATGCGACAGCCAAATTTGCAGACCATTATGCCAAAACCCGCGATGCCGCCGCGCGCCATGATTATGAAGTTCTGCTGCGCGATTTGGAAACAACCTTTGCCAGCCGCACCAAAGCGCTGATTGGCCAAGGCCGAACGGGGCTGGATGTGGAAATATCCGTTCTGCGTGATCGGCTGAAACTGGAAAATTAATCCCCGCGCCGAAGGCGCAAACGAAACTCCGCGCCAAAGGCGCAAACAAAATCCCGCGCCACGGCGCATTTGACACAGGACGCAATGATGAGCACCGATACCCGCACAGCCGCCACCGCCGCCCTTGCCGAAGCGAAGAAAATAACCGCCAACATCCTGCCCGCACCCAGCACGGCGCTGATCACGCTGGATGCCGCCCCCGCCAAAGAGGCTGGCGAAATTCGCAAGCGCATGGACGAGATTGATATGGGCAATACCCAATCGATCATCTCTTTCGGATCGCGCGCGCAGGCGGAATTGCAGGCGATCAGCCAAGAAATGCTGGCAGGGGTTAAGAACAAAGACGTCGGCCCTGCTGGCGACAGTTTGCGCAGCATGGTCACAACCCTGCGCGGCTTTACCGTATCCGAACTGGACGTGCGCCGCGAGCGAGTTTGGTGGGAAAAACTGCTCGGCCGCGCCGCGCCCTTTGCCAATTTTGTGGCAAAATTTGAAAAGGTTCAGGGCCAGATCGACATGGTTACGAACGATTTGCTGCGCCACGAACATACCCTGCTGAAAGACATCAAGTCTTTGGATATGCTGTATGAAAAGACGCTGGATTTCTATCACGAACTGGCGCTTTACATCGCGGCGGGCGAGGCAAAGCTGGTGGATCTGGACAAGGTCACCATTCCCGCAGCCGAGGCGAAAGTGGCCGCAGCCCCAGAGGCTGACCAAGTGATTACCGCGCAGGAACTTCGCGATTTGCGGGCCGCGCGCGATGATCTGGAACGCCGCGTGCATGATCTGAAACTGACGCGCCAAGTGACGATGCAGTCCTTGCCCTCTATCCGTTTGGTGCAGGAAAATGACAAATCCTTGGTCACAAAAATCAATTCAACCTTGGTCAACACCGTGCCCTTGTGGGAAACTCAACTGTCGCAGGCTGTCACGATCCAGCGCTCGCGCGAGGCGGCAGAAGCGGTACGCGCGGCCAATGATTTGACCAATGAACTGCTGACCTCGAACGCAGAAAATCTAAAGGAAACCAACCGGATTGTGCGCACCGAAATGGAGCGCGGGGTGTTTGATATTGAGGCCGTCCGCAAGGCAAACGCCACGCTTGTCGCCACAATTGAAGAAAGCCTGAAGATCGCCGACGAGGGCAAAGCAAAACGTGCCAGCGCAGAGGAAGAACTGGTTAAGATGGAGGCAGACCTGCGCGATGCTTTGGTTGCGGCCAAATCGCGCGGCACGGCGACAGGTGCCAATATTGGTGAGGCTGTTTAGGCATGGGATTTAGCGCGCAGATGCAGGGCATGGGGCGGGCGGCAATGGCCGCAGCCGCATTTGGCCTTGCGGCCTGCGCGCCCATGCCGCGCGCCCAGACTGCACCGCCGTCCACAACGCCCAGTGCGCCCAGTGCGCAAAGCACCGCGCTTGCAGCCTATTACGCGGGCGTGCAGCAATCGCTGCTGTCGCAGGGGCTGCTGCGCACAGATGGCGGGGGGGTAGATACACCGCTGACCGCCACAATGCTGGCCAACAATTTTCTGCGCATTGCCATGTATGAAGAACACGGCAAATTCGCGCGTGGCCAGACGCCGCTGCGCTTGACACGCTGGTCGGGGCCGGTTCGGGTGGCCTTGAATTTTGGCCCGTCGGTTCCCGCTGCACGGCAGGCCGCCGACCGCGCGCGTATTGCCTCTTTTCTGGCCCGGCTGTCACAACTGACGGGGCTGTCCCTTGGGCTGGTGTCGCAAAACGCCAACTTGACCATCGCCATCACCTCGATAGACGAACGTCGCGCGCTGGGCCCGATGATCACCGCCGCCTTGCCGCAGATTAACGCGGCCCAAGTGGCAGGCGTGACAGGCATGGATCGCAGCACCTATTGCCTTGTCTGGACGCAAAGCAATGCAGCGACCAACAGCTATGAGCGGGCGTTTGTCTATATTCCAGCCGAGCATCCAGATTTGATGCGGCTGGCCTGTATGCACGAAGAAATCGCCCAAGCGCTGGGTCTGCCCAATGATTCGGGCTTGGTACGACCATCAATTTTCAACGATGACGAAGAATTTGCGCTGCTGACCCGTCAGGACGAGTTGATGTTGCGTATGCTTTACAATCCCGCCCTGCGCAACGGAATGACCGAAGCCGAGGCACGACCTATCATCGAAAGCTTGGCGCGCGGTCTTTTGGGTGGCAATACTTAACGGCCCATCGGGCATGGAGGATAGTATGGTTTTTGGATTTTTAGGCGGCGAATTTGTTGATGTTATAACATGGCTGGACGAGACGCGCGATACGATGGTCTGGCGGTTTGAGCGCCACGGCAATGCGATCAAATACGGCGCAAAGCTGACCGTGCGACAAGGGCAGGCCGCCGTATTCGTCCACGAGGGGCAACTGGCAGATGTGTTCACCCCTGGCATGTATGTGCTGGAAACCAACAATATGCCGATCATGACCACGCTGCAGCATTGGGATCATGGCTTTGACAGCCCGTTCAAATCGGAAATTTATTTCATCAATACCACGCGGTTTAACGATCAGAAATGGGGCACAAAAAACCCCATTATCGCGCGCGATCCCGAATTTGGCCCCGTGCGCTTGCGCGCTTTTGGCAGCTACTCCATGCGCGTGGCCGATCCGGCCAAGTTTTTGACCGAGATTGTCGGCACAGATGGCGAGTTTACGGCAGATGAGATCAGCGAGCAAATCCGCAACATTATCGTTCAGGAAATCAGCCAGATTTTGGCCAAATCGGGTATTCCCGTGCTGGATATGGCAGGCAACACCGCCGATTTAGGTGGGCTGGTGACCACGGCAATCGGCCCCAAAGTCGCCGAATATGGCCTAAGCATTCCCGAATTTTATATTGAAAACATCAGCCTGCCAGCCGAAGTGGAAAAGGCGCTGGATAAGCGCACTTCGATGGGCGTGGTTGGCGATTTGAACAAGTATATGCAGTTTAATGCCGCCGAAGGGCTGGCGCAGCCAAACTCGGCTATGGGGGCCACGAGGGGGGCGGCCATGGGCGCGGGCATGGGGGCTGCCATTGGCGCGGGCCAAGCGGGGCCATGGGGCGCAGCGCCCGCGCCCAGCGCACCGCCGCCATTACCACCGGCTGGCGCGGCGTGGCATCTGGGCATAGATGGGCAAACCAAAGGCCCGTTTGCCGAGGCAGATTTGGCCGCAATGGCTGCATCTGGCACACTGACTGCCACCACTTTGGTGTGGTGCGAAGGGCAAGACGGCTGGAAAGCCGCCGCAGAAACCGCGCTGGCCAAACTGCTGAAATCCGCTCCACCGCCATTACCGCAGGCCTGATATGCAAGGCGATGTGATCGAGGCCCATCGCTGGCCTTGCGAAAAGTGCGGGTCTGACCTGCGCTTTGCGCCTGATAAAGGCCAGCTTGCATGCACCCATTGCGGCCATCTGCAAGACCTGTCCAAACCCGATGCGCGCGCCGAAGGCAAGGCTTTTCAAGAGCTCAGCCTAAAGCAAGGGCTGGAAAACGATCTGCCAGATAGTGCAATCGAGCAAGTGCGAGCCACCAGTTGCCCCAGCTGCGGCGCGGTGGTCGAATTTTCGGGGGCAAACCACGCCGCCAATTGCCCCTATTGCGCAACGCCTGTGGTGGTGGATACAGGCGCGCGCAGGTCGATAAAGCCGCAAGCGTTGCTGCCTTTTGCCCTGACCGAAACTCACGCCCGCGATGCGCTGTCTAAATGGCTGGGTAGCCTGTGGTTTGCGCCAAATGGCCTGCTGGAATACACCCGCAAAGGTCGCGCCATGGCGGGTATCTATGCGCCGTTTTGGACATTTGATGCCGCCACATCGACCCGCTACACAGGGGCGCGCGGCGTGCATTACTATGAAACGCGCACCGTCACAGTCAATGTGAACGGCAAATCACAGCGGCGCACCGAGCAGGTTCAGCGTACGCGGTGGTATCCCGCCTCTGGCGCAGTTTCGCGTGATTTTGACGATGTCATCACCCTTGCCTCAAGCAGTTTGCCGCAGCGTTTGGGCAATGAATTGACCCCGTGGGATTTATCGTCAGCTCAGGCGTATAACCCCGATTATCTGGCCGGATTTCAGGCCGAAGGCTATACGATCAGCCTTGCCGATGGCTGGGTCGATGCGCAAAGCATCATGGCGCGCGTGATTGAAATGGACATCCGCCGCGATATTGGCGGGGATGTGCAGCGGATTGACAGTGTTCAAACCCGTTATGCGGATGAAACGTTTAAGCACGTTTTGCTGCCCGTTTGGACAGCGGCCTATAAGTATCGCGGCAAAAGTTATCGGTTCTTGGTGAACGGTCAAACAGGCGAAGTGCAGGGCGAGCGGCCATATTCGGCATGGAAAATTGGCTTTGCCGTGCTGGTGGTTGCCGCCCTGATCTTGGGCGCGATCTACCTGAATAACCCCGAAGATTTGGGCCTGCCGCGCCCGGCTTGGATGGACAACTGAGGACAGTAGGGGGCGTATGCCGCCCCCTCGCTTCGCTCACCCCCGCAGGATATTTTCAGAGTTAGACAGCTCAAGCCGCATAGCCTTTTTAACTTCCAAAATATCCCTAGGCGGTAAGCGCGCCGCGCGCGGGGGCGCGAGCGCTTCCTTATCCGTCTAGTTCATC
>CAMAWZ010000002.1 GCA_945861995.1 Pseudorhodobacter antarcticus | reverse complement strand
CAGACTGGCCGTCGAGCCGACGGACAAATCAAAATCATTCATCACCATCACCACAGTCATGGTAAAGGCAACCACCGACAGCATCGCAATTTGCTGCGAGATGTTGATCAAATTACGCGCTGTCAAAAATGTGTCGGGCAATTGCGCTGCAAAGAATAGGACAATCACCAAAAGGCCAATCAGTGTGCCCATATGGCGCAAAACGGTAATCATGTGGGCTCCGAAATTAAGGATTTTGCCGCCGATGGGGCGGCGTAAAAAGCGCGAAGTAAATCACTTGGCCCAAGGCCAGCGGTAGGCAGAATTCCTGTCTGTTTGCCCGCTTGCAAAACTAAAATACGCTCACTGAGCCCCAGCAGTTCTGGCAAATCGCTAGAGGCCAGCAAGATTGCACAGCCCTTGGCGCTGAGGTCGCGGATGTGGCTATAAATTTCATATTTCGCCCCAACGTCCACCCCGCGCGTGGGATCATCCAGCAGCAAAAGGCGGGGCGGCTGTGCCAAGGCGCGCGCGAAGATTACCTTTTGCTGATTGCCGCCCGACAATTGCCAAACGGGCTGTTCTGGGCCTGCGGCGGTAATGCCAAGGCGGGCGGTTAAATCTGCCGTGAGGGCGCGCTCGTTGCGGATGCGAGCAAACACGCCCTTGTAATGGGACAGCATCGCATTGGGCCGCGTGCCCATCGCCATCATCAATCCCTCGGTGCGGCGCTCTTGGGGCACATAGGCCACACCGCGCGCCCAAGCGGCACTGGGCGATTGCGGCACGGGCGAGCGCATCAGCTTTGCCATCCCCCGAAGGGGCGGTTCAAGCCCCAAGAACAGGCGCAGCAGGGCGGTTTGCCCAGCAGAGGCAAGCCCGCCAATACCCAAAATTTCGCCTGCGCGCAAAGTAAAATTCAGACCCGACAGTGACTTGGTGGCCACATATTGCGCGCTGCAAATCACATCGTCGATAGAATCCCAAGCAGCCCGATCTGGGCGCGGCGGAAAGGCATCGGCAACGGCCCGCCCTGTCATCGCCAAAATAATTTCGTCTTTGCTGGTATTTGCCAGCGGCGCGGTCATGACTGCGCGGCCATTGCGCAGCACGGTGACATCATCGCAAATCTGCATCACCTCGTTCAAGCGGTGCGAGACATAAAGAATGGCTGCGCCTTGCGATTTCAGGCGGGAAATAACCGCGAACAGTGCTTCTGCCTCGGTTTGCGACAGGGCGGCTGTTGGCTCGTCCAGCACGTAAAGGCAGGGCGGCTGCGCCCCGTCATGGCCCACAAAGGCCGCAGCAAGTTTGACTAGCATCCGCTCGACAGGGGAAAGGCTGCCCGCTGCACGGCGCATATCCAGCGCGGGCGCGCCCAATTGGTGCAGCGCATTTGCGGCGCGGCGGGCCATTTCGGGCCAATCCACCAGCCCGCCCCACCGCGTGGGCGTAGGCTGGCCCAATAGGATATTTTCCGCCACCGACAATTGCGGGACAATGTTCATCTCTTGGTGGATAAACCGAAAACCCGCAGCCATTGCATCCGCTTGACTGCGCAAAGCCAACTCTTGCCCATTCTTGCGGGCAGTCATCTGATCTGGGCGCAGCGCGCCCGCAATTAGTTTGATTAGGGTGGATTTGCCTGCGCCATTTTCACCCATCAGGGCATGAACACGCCCGCCCACCAGCAGCAGCGAGGCATCGTCCAGCACACAGGCCGCGCCGTAGCGTTTTGTCAGGCCAGAAAACTTGATGACATCAGGCATGAGGGATCCAAATCAATGCCCCAGCGCGCACCCAAAGGAAGGCGGCGCTGGGGCAAGTGCAGTGTTGCAGTGTTATTGGGCCGCGTTGCCCGCTGTGATCAGAACTGTTGGCACATACATCACTTTGGACAAAATGGTTTTGCCTGCAATGGCATCTGCCGTGGCAGCAAAGGTTGCCTTGCCAATACCTGCAAAATCTTGCGCCATCGAGGCTTCAAAATTGCCGCCCGCAGCGATGGCTTCGCGTGCTTGGGGGTTTGCGTCAATGCCCGTGATGACAATGCCTTCGCCCGTGCGGCCCGCCGCCTCGATCGCTTGCAGCGCGCCCAAGGCAGGTTGATCCCATGCCGCCCAAACGGCCTTGATGCTGCCAGGTTCGGGGTTGGCAGCCAAAATAGCCTCCATCTTGGCGCGGCTGTCGGCGATGCCGCCGTCTTGCACGTCAGGTGTCACGCGGTCTAGCACAGTGATGTCGGGGTGGTTGGCAAAAACCGCGTCCGCAACTGCGCCGCGCACTTGCACGGGTGGAAAGGCGTCAAACACAAACATCACCACGTTGCCCGCGCCGCCAATACGGTTGGCCGCGTAAACCGAGGTTTCTGCCGCCATCGCATAGCCGTTCGACGTGACGTTGGTCACCAAAAGCGGGTCTGCGCCCGCGTCCATGCCAATCACGGGGATTTTGGCATCGGCTGCCGTTTGCAGCCCTGCGGCCACTTGGGCGGGATCTACGTTGATGACAATTGCATCAACCTTTTGCGTCACCGAATCTTCAATCCGCGAGATGACAGCCGCCACATCGCCAGCGGTATCGATGACGTTGACTGTCCAGCCCTTGGCCTTTGCTTCGGCCTCAAAGGCGCTGACATAGGCTTGCGTTCCGGGCTGGGCCAAAAACGGTGTGATGATGGCCACGTTTTGCGCCAAGGCGGCACTGGCACTGAGACCCAAGGCGGCCACTGAAAGAAGTAGGTTTTTCATGTCGTTCTCTCTCTCCCTAGTTATCGGCACTAGTGCCGTTTATCTGCCCACCGCGTTGAAACTGGGGGGCGGTTTATAGCTGCGCAATGCGCCTGCCAATCGCATCATTTGCGGCAATTGCATCGGTGTAAATACCAAACAAATCGTCATACAAGGCGCGGTTGTCTGGGTTTGGGTGCCAGACCATGTCATACTGAGCAAACTGCGCCTGCGCGCCCGCCAGCGTATTATGCCCGCCCGCGCCAAAGGCCGCAAGGGCTGCCGCCCCCACCAGACCTGGCTCATTCGCGGCAAGGCGCGTCAGGCTTTTGTTCAACACATCGGCCCTGATTTGCCCCCAAGCGGCAGATGCAAACCCGCCGCCGCCGCATTTTAGCACCATCGCATCCACCCCAGACGACGCGGTGATCGCCCCCAATACGTGCCGCGCCGACAAAGCCACGCCTTCTAGCACAGCGCGGGCCAAATCGGTTGCCCCCATACCCCCATCCAGCCCCAAAAACGCGCCGCGCAAGTTGGGGTTCCACAGGGGCGCACGCTCGCCCGCCAGTTGGGGCAGAAACAGGGGGGTTGGGTTGCGGCGCGGGGTGTCCAGCAAAAGCTGCGACAGACTTACAATATCGACGCCTGCGGCCTTGCAAAACCACATTTGCGATGCGCCGCCCGATTGCGTGGGCCCTGCGTGCAGGCGCATTCCGCCCACATCGGGAAACACAATAATGCCCGCCGTGCCTGCAACATGGGGCGAAGATGTGCCCAAAATCTCGCTGGTGCCAGACAGATACACCATCTGGCCCGCTTGCCCTGCGCCAGCCCCATAAAGGCCCATCCAGCCATCCATCGTGCCGTTGATCATCTGCACGGCAGGCAGGCCAAAGGCAGGGGAGATTTGCCCGACAGTATCTGTAATTCCGCGCAAGGGGGCCATACGCTGCGCCGCGCATTCGACCAAATCAAGAATGGGGCCGACATAGCGCAAGTCTGGCCCAACAAGCCCCACGTTCGACAACGGATCGCTTGCCAGAACACCCGTCAGATGCCACAGGCAATAATCTTTGGGCAACAAGACATAGGCCGTTTTCTGCCAAATATCGGGATGGTTGCGCGCCATCCACGCCATACGCGCCAGCGGATGCGATGCATCAATGGTCATCGGGCTGCCCAGATATTTGATCTTTTCGGCAGGTGTCATCATGGCGTCCAGCGTGGCGGCCTCATGCGCGGCGCGAATGTCTTGCCATAAAATGGCAGGGGCAAGGGCTGCGCCATTTTTATCAACAAAAACGTGCGTATTCACATGGCTGCAGATACTGCCAAAGCCAAGTGCGCCGCCCAGTTTTTCGCCCGCAAACTGCGACAGCGCTGCGCGGATCAGCCCCATCCAATCATCGGGGTTCTGCGTGGCCTCGGTGCTGCTGGGCCGCGCCGTGGGATAGCTTTGGGCAAACCGCGACAGGCATTGCCCTGCGCCATCAAACACTGCCGCCTTGACAGACGTCGAGCCGGCATCAATTGCCAAAAACAAATCCGCCATTGCCCCGCATACCCCGATTTATCCCGCGCAGAGACTGGCTATGTTGCAGGCGCAGATCAAGCGGTTTTGCGCGGGCAAGACAAATTTTCCAAGCTGCGGCAAAAGGCGCACAGCCGAAACGATGCAGGCGTCATTCAGAGGGATGCACCCGCCGTTTCTGTACGGGTTTTGCGGCGGGCAGTTATCGCAACGGCCGCGATCAACTGGCGCTTGTGCTGGGGGGCACAACGACCACGCCCGTTCCCCATTCACTGCAGCGCCGCGCCAGTTCGGGGGGCAAAGGTTGATCGGTAAACAAGGTGTCGATCTCGGACAGTGAGGCCAGTCGGGCTGGGGCAGATCGGTCAAGTTTTGATGCATCGCAGACCAAAAACACTTTGCGCGCCTGCCGAATGATCGCTTTAGACACCCTGACTTCGGCCAGATCATAATCTAGGATGTCGCCGTCCCGATCCAGCGCAGATGCGCCGATGACGGCAATGTCCACCTTGAATTGTTCAAAGAACTGGGTTGTCAACTCGCCCACCAGACCTCCGTCTGTGCGGCGCAGCGCCCCGCCCGCGACCATAATCTCGCAGCCGGGATTGGCGGCCAGCGTGTTGGCGACGTTCATGTTGTTGGTCACAACGGTTATGTTGCTGTGGGAAAGCAGCTCTTGCGCGACGGCTTCGGTGGTTGTGCCCAAGTTTAGGATCAAGGAACAGTTTTCGGGTATGGCGGCGGCGCAGGCACTGGCGATTGCGGCCTTTGCCTGCTGGTTCATCCGCCGCCGTTGCTCATAGCCTAGGTTGGTCGCCCCAGTTCTAAGAACGGCCCCGCCATGCACACGGTCAATGTGGCCCATGTCGGCCAGATCGGTCAGATCGCGGCGAATGGTCTGCAGCGTGACGTCAAACCGATGCGCCAACTCGTCGACGACCACGCGGCCTTCGGATCGCACGATGTCAAGAATTTCGTTCTGACGAAAGCTGAGCGGCACGTCCAGTTCCTTACCTCGACACCAATGACCATGACTGTGCCTTAAAGTTCCTTTGGGGCACAAGCGCGAAAATATTCGCAGTTAACATCCCTGATTATCCCGCAGTGCGGCGCGCATCTGCGCGTTCTGTTTACCTGCCGTACTTTTAGCGGAAAAATTCCCAATGTCGCGAAAGATTATGTTCGTTTGCGCGCAAACCGCGCATAAGCGAATATTTTCGATTGACACACCCCGCGCGCTCGGTTCCTATCTGTTGACTTGGGGGAAGACTGGCGTGCCAACTGCAATGACGACCACACCGACGGATTTGTTTATTATCGGCGGCGGCATCAACGGATGTGCCATCGCGCGCGACGCGATGGGCCGCGGTCTGACTGTGGCACTGGCAGAGCAGGGCGATTTGGCGCAGGCAACGTCGTCGGCCTCGACCAAGCTGTTCCATGGCGGCCTGCGCTATCTAGAGTATTTCGAATTTCGTCTGGTGCGCGAGGCGCTGGAAGAGCGCGAGACATTGCTGGTTGCAATGCCCCATATTTCGTGGCCGATGCGGTTTGTGCTGCCCTATTCGCCAGATATGCGATTTGAAGGCGATACCCCGACGGGGCGTCTTTTATCGCGTTTCATGCCGTGGATGAAAGGGCGGCGGCCTGCTTGGCTGATCCGTCTTGGCCTGTTTCTGTACGACAGTTTAGGGGGGCGCAAGATTCTGCCCAGCACGCGAAAGCTGGATCTGACCCGCGATCCAGCGGGAGCGCCGCTGCAGTCCAAGTTTCGCTTTGCCTATGAATATTCTGACTGCTGGGTCGAGGATTCGCGGCTGGTTGTGCTGAACGCGCGCGATGCGGCGCAGCGCGGGGCGCAGATCATGACGCAGACCCGCGTTATATCGGCCAGTCGCGCTGGCGATCTGTGGGAGGTTGTGACCGAAGGCCCAGCGGGCACGCAGACCCACAAGGCCCGCGCGCTGGTTAACGCCGGCGGCCCTTGGGTTGACGATGTGATCCGCAATGTTGTGCGCCTGAATACCACCGAAAGCGTGCGGTTGGTGCGCGGCTCTCATATCGTGACACGCAAGCTATATGATCATGATCGGTGCTATTTCTTTCAGGGGCCCGATGGTCGGATCATTTTTGCAATTCCGTATGAGCAGGATTTCACCCTGATTGGCACCACTGACCAAGATCATCACGGCGCGCCAGGTGAGGTTGTGTGTTCTGATGCCGAGCGGGATTATCTTTTGGACTTTGCCAGCCGCTATTTTGCAAAACCTGTGACAGCGCAGGACGTGGTGTGGACGTATTCTGGCGTGCGTCCGCTGTATGATGACGGGGCCAAATCGGCCACGGCGGCAACACGCGACTATGTGCTGTCCCTAGACACCAATGGCGCGCCGCTTTTGAATGTTTTTGGGGGCAAGATTACAACCCACCGGCGTTTGGCAGAAAGCGCGCTGGCCAAGTTGGTTGCGTATTTCCCGCACGCCGCTGGTCTTTGGACCGCGCGTGCGCCCTTGCCGGGGGGGGATTTCCCATATGACGGTGTGGCCGCGCTGACCCAAAGTCTGAAGGCTGGGTTTCCCTTCTTGTCCGATTATTGGGCAACGCGGCTTGTCCGCGCTTATGGATCAGAAGCCGCGATTATTCTGGGCACGGCCGCCAGCGCCGCCGACCTTGGCCGCGATTTCGGTGCCACATTGACCGAGGCCGAGGTGCGTTGGCAAATCCGCCACGAATTTGCGCGCGATGCAGCCGATGTGGTTTGGCGCCGCACGAAACTGGGGTTGCGGATGACCGCAGAGCAGATCGCGGCACTGGATGCCTTTATGACGACGGCTGCAAAAGACGGGGTACTTAGCCCCGCTGCCGAATAGGGGGATAGACCGGTGCTGGAATTAAAGAATGTCGCAAGAACGGTTCAGGGGCGGGTGCATATCCACCCAACCGATTTGACGCTGGAACGCGGCACGATGAACGTGCTTTTGGGGCCAACGCTGTCGGGCAAGACGTCGATGATGCGCCTTATGGCAGGGCTTGATGTGCCGACCAGCGGGCGAATCTTGTGGAACGGCACCGATGTGACGGGCCTGCGCGTCCAAGACCGTACTGTTGCCATGGTTTATCAGCAGTTCATCAACTACCCAGGAATGACGGTCTACGACAACATCGCGTCGCCGATGCGCCTTATGGGCAAGACGAAAGCCGAGATTGACCGCGCGGTGCGCGAAACTGCCGAGATGCTGAAGTTGACGCCAATGCTGGGCCGCAAGCCGCTGGAATTGTCGGGCGGGCAGCAACAGCGCTGCGCCTTAGCGCGGGCGCTGGTCAAAGGTGCGGGTCTGGTATTGTTGGATGAGCCGCTGGCGAATTTAGATTACAAACTGCGCGAAGAATTGCGCGTGGAAATTCCCCGCATCTTCGAGGCGTCTGGCGCGATTTTCGTTTATGCCACCACCGAACCTGAAGAGGCGCTTCTGCTGGGCGGTAATACCGCAACCCTGTGGGAGGGGCGGGTTACCCAGTTTGGCCCGACCCCCGACGTGTACCGCAAACCCGCCGATGCCACCACGGCACGGGTGTTCTCGGACCCGCCGATGAACTTTTTCTCGGTGCGCAAAGATGGGGACAATCTGAATTTTGGCGGCTTGGCCAATGCCCCCGCAGATGGGGCCTTTGCCAGCTTGGCCGATGGCCGTTATCTTGCGGGCTTTCGCGCAAACCATCTGCATTTGAACAAGCATTCCAGTTCGGCCATGGCATTGCCCTGCACTATTTCGGTGACGGAAATAACGGGCTCCGAGTCCTTTTTACACCTGATCCATGGTGCAGAAAAGTGGGTGGGGCTGGTGCATGGCGTGCAAGACCTGAACGCGGGGGCCGAGGTGACGGTCTATCTTGACCCGTCACATATTTACCTTTTTGATGAGGGTGGTGCGCTTGTTGCCCCCGCATCCTATGCACAGGCGGCCTGACTATGGCAAAGATCACGCTTTCAAAACTTGCCCATTCCTACGCCCCCAACCCCACGGCAGAGCCTGACTATGCCCTGAAGGAAATGGATCACGTCTGGCAAGACGGCGGGGCCTATGCCCTGCTGGGCTCGTCGGGGTGCGGCAAGACCACGCTTTTGAACATTATCTCGGGTATTGTGCGGCCCAGCCATGGCCGCGTGCTTTTTGACGATGTCGATGTGACCAATCAGGAAACCGCCGCGCGCAACATCGCGCAGGTTTTTCAATTTCCCGTGGTTTATGACACGATGACGGTGCGCGAAAACCTGTCCTTTCCGCTCCGCAATCGGGGGATGGATGCAGCCTATATCGCGGGGCGTGTCAACCAGATCGCCCAGATGATTGGGATGGAGCAGGTTTTGAACCGCAAGGCCCGTGGCCTGACTGCCGATGCCAAGCAAAAGATCAGCCTTGGGCGCGGTATGGTGCGCGAAGACGTGAATGCCATTTTGTTTGACGAACCGCTGACGGTGATCGACCCGCATATGAAATGGGAACTGCGCACGCAGCTTAAACAACTGCACCGCCAGTTCGGCCATACGATGATCTACGTCACGCATGATCAGACCGAAGCGCTGACCTTTGCCGACAAAGTTGTGGTCATGTACGACGGCCGCGTGGTGCAGATGGGCACGCCGGAGGAATTGTTCGAAACCCCCGCCCATACTTTTGTGGGGTATTTCATCGGATCGCCGGGCATGAACCTGCTGGAGGCGTCGGTGATTGGAAGCCGCGCGCATCTGCAAGGGGCAGAGATTGCGCTGGACGCGGCCTATGAGCCGATCACGGGGCGCACTCAGATTGGCATTCGGCCAGAATACTGCACGCTGACAGACGGCGCTGGGCTGCCCGTTACCCTGCGCAGGGTCGAGGATGTGGGCCGGCACCGCATCATCCGTGCCGATCTTTTTGGCCAGCCCATCAATATCATTGCGCCCGAAGGCATGGCCATTGGCGCCGATATGACGCGCGTCACCTTTGCCCGTGGCAAGGTGAATGTTTACGCCGACGACTGGCGCATTGCTGGAAAGGCCGCGTGATGGAAAAGACCCAGAACAACAAAGCATGGTTCCTTGTGCTGCCTGTGCTGGTGATCGTGGCCTTTTCTGCCGTGATCCCGTTGATGACAGTTGTCAACTATTCGGTAAACGACACCTTTGGCGAGAATGAATTTTTCTGGAACGGCCTTGGCTGGTTCGAGGACATGATTACCTCGGATCGGATGCATGACGCATTGGGGCGTCAGGTGCTTTTCTCTGCCATTATTCTGGCGATTGAGGTGCCTTTGGGCATTTTCATCGCGCTGAATATGCCGAAAAAGGGATTTTGGGCAAGCTTTTGCCTTGTGCTGATGGCACTGCCCTTGCTGATCCCGTTCAACGTGGTGGGCACGATTTGGCAAATCTTTGGGCGGGTGGATATTGGGCTGTTGGGGCATGGCCTTGCCGCCATAGGCATCGATTACAATTACACCAGCGACGCGCTGGATGCTTGGATCACCATTATCGTGATGGATGTCTGGCATTGGACATCGCTGGTCGCGCTGCTGTGTTATGCGGGGCTGCAATCTATACCGCAGGCCTATTACCAAGCCGCAAAGATCGACCAAGCCAGCCGTTGGAGCGTGTTTCGCTTTATTGAACTGCCCAAAATGGCGGGGGTTTTGCTGATTGCCGTCCTGCTGCGGTTTATGGACAGCTTCATGATTTATACCGAACCCTTTGTCGTAACGGGCGGGGGCCCCGGCAATTCTACGACGTTCTTGTCGATTGATCTGGTCAAAATGGCGGTGGGGCAATTTGACCTTGGGCCTGCGGCGGCCTTTTCCCTGATGTATTTCTTGGTGATTTTGCTGGTCTCGTGGGTGTTCTACACCGTTATGACCACAATCGATAAGGCGGAGACAAAATGATGCGCATAAAGTCCTCTGCCATCGTCATGACACTGTATCTGCTGTTCTTGCTGATCCCGATCTATTGGCTGGTCAACATGAGCCTGAAAACCAACACCGAGATCACATCCACCTTTTCCCTGTTCCCACAGGATCTGACCTTTGCCAATTACGTTACGATCTTGACCGATCCGTCTTGGTATATGGGCTATGTCAATTCGATGATCTATGTTGCGATGAACACAGTGATTTCGATCACAGTGGCCCTGCCTGCGGCCTATGCCTTTTCGCGGTATAGCTTTATGGGCGACAAACATCTGTTCTTTTGGTTGTTGACCAATCGTATGGCCCCGCCTGCGGTGTTCGCGCTGCCGTTCTTTCAGCTTTATTCCAGCGTGGGCTTGTTTGATACGCATATCGCGGTGGCTTTGGCGCATTGCCTGTTCAACGTGCCTTTGGCGGTTTGGATCCTAGAGGGATTCATGCGCGGCGTGCCACGGGAAATTGACGAGACGGCCTATATTGACGGCTATTCCTTTGGCCGCTTTTTCACCCGCATCTTTATGCCGCTAATTGCCAGTGGCATCGGTGTGGCGGCGTTCTTTTGCTTCATGTTTTCGTGGGTGGAACTGCTGCTCTCGCGCACACTGACTTCGGTCAATGCCAAATCCATCGCCTCGACCATGACGCGCACGGTGTCGGCCAGCGGGATGGATTGGGGGGTTTTGGCGGCGGCGGGGGTTCTGACGATTATTCCAGGGGCTTTGGTGATTTATTTTGTCCGCAACTATATCGCCAAGGGCTTTGCCCTGGGGAGGGTGTGATGACCGCAAGCCGTTGGAATGCCGTTTACGTGGGCTTTGGGGGTTTCATGGCCGCCATTCTTGGCTTTTTGTTTTGGTCCGTGCCGCGCGATGATAGCGGTATGTTGTGGTTTGACCCAATGATCGCTGGCGGGTGGATGGCATGGACTTTCCCCGTCGCCCTGTTCTTTTTCGTGATCGTCAGCCTTTTGATCATCTTTACCCTGCTGGCCATCCGCTTTCCCGAAACGCCGCGCCGCGGTGTTTTGCGCATTGAAACAACGCGCGGCGATCGGCTTTTCATCACGCTTTTGGGCTCGGCCTTTATCAATCTGGCTTGGCTCTTTTTCTTCGGCGCGCCGCTGACTTGGCCGCTGATTGCTTGCCTGTTTTACGCTGCAGCGGTGTTCCGCTGGGTATAGGTCAGGATGAACGACGCTGGACGGGTGGGCCAAAGCCTGCCCCATAGCAAGACTGCAGACTAAAATCTCAACAAACTTCTGGGAGGAAAGAAAGTGAGACAAAGACAAACTTCATCGGCGATGGCGCTTGCGCTTATCGTCTTTGGTATGCCGGCATTTGCCGACATAGAGGCGGCCAAATCGTTTCTTGATACCGAAATTGGCGATCTGTCCTCGCTTGACCGCGCGGGTCAAGAGGCCGAATTGCAATGGTTCATCGATGCGGCAAAGCCCTATGCAGGCATGGAAATTAAGGTGGTCTCGGAAACCATCGGCACGCATGAATACGAATCCAAAGTGCTGGCCCCAGCGTTTGAGGCCATCACGGGCATCAAGGTGACCCATGACCTGATCGGCGAAGGCGACGTTGTGGAAAAACTGCAAACGCAAATGCAGTCGGGCGAGAATATCTATGACGCCTATATCAACGATTCTGACCTGATCGGCACCCACTGGCGCTATCAGCTTGCGCGCAACCTGACCGACTGGATGGCAGGCGAGGGTGCGGCTGTGACCAACCCGAACCTCGACATCGCCGACTTTATCGGCACCTCGTTTACAACGGGCCCAGATGGCAAACTGTACCAACTGCCCGACCAGCAGTTCGCGAACCTTTATTGGTTCCGCTACGACTGGTTCAACGATCAAAAGACCAAGGACGATTTCAAAGCCGCCTTTGGCTATGACTTGGGCGTTCCAGTCAACTGGTCGGCTTATGAGGACATTGCCGAGTTCTTCACAGGGCGCGATATGTCTTATATGGGCGGGCCTGCAACTGGGGTCTATGGCAACATGGACTATGGTAAGAAAGACCCGTCGCTTGGCTGGCGCTATACCGACGCGTGGATGTCGATGGCCGGTATGGGCGATGTGGGCGAACCAAATGGTTTGCCAGTTGACGAATGGGGTATTCGCGTCAACGAAAAGTCGCAGCCCGTCGGATCGTGCGTGGCGCGTGGTGGTTCCACCAACGACGCGGCGGCCGTTTATGCTGTGACCAAGGCAATCGAATGGCTGCAAAAATACTCGCCGCCAGAGGCCGCTGGTATGACCTTCGGCGAAGCTGGCCCCGTGCCTGCACAGGGCGCAATTGCTCAGCAGATGTTCTGGTACACGGCCTTTACCGCAGCTTCGGTTGAACCAGGCACCCCAGTGATGAACGAGGATGGCACGCCCAAGTGGCGCATGGCCCCCTCGCCGCACGGCGTGTACTGGCAGGAAGGCCAAAAGATCGGTTATCAGGACGCTGGTTCTTGGACGCTGATGCAATCCACCCCTGTGGACCGCGCACAGGCGGCTTGGCTTTACGCCCAGTTCGTCACCTCGAAAACGGTTGACGTGAAGAAATCTCACGTTGGTCTGACCTTCATCCGCGAATCCACGATCCAACACGCCTCGTTCACCGAGCGTGCTCCGAAACTGGGCGGTCTGATCGAATTCTATCGCTCGCCCGCCCGCGTTCAGTGGTCGCCCACTGGCACCAACGTTCCTGACTATCCAAAGCTGGCACAGCTGTGGTGGCAGAACATTGGCGACGCAATGTCTGGCGCCAAGACCCCGCAAGAGGCGCTAGATGCGCTTTGCGCGGAACAGGAAAAGGTTCTGACCCGTCTCGAGAAATCTGGCGCGCAGGGCGAGCTTGGCCCCGTCATGAACGAAGAGCAGGATGCGCAAGTTTGGCTTGATGCCCCCGGCGCGCCGGTGGCCAAGTTGGAAAACGAGGATGAAGAGCCGAAGACCATCGCTTATGACGAGCTGATCAAGTCTTGGCAGAAGTAAGATAAAAATGGCGTGGGGCGGTGCTGTTTGCGCCGCCCCTTGCTTTTAACCCGCGCCTCCTCGCGGTACTGCGGGCGTGGCGAAAGAGGCTGGGCTCCTTTGGGGCCGTTTAACGATGGACGCACATACCATGACTTATATCCTTGCCATCGATCAGGGCACCACCTCGTCCCGCTCTATTCTGTTTGATGGGCAATTGCGGGTTGTGGCCACAGCGCAGGAAGAGTTTCCGCAGCATTACCCTGCCTCGGGCTGGGTTGAACATGACCCTTCGGATCTGTGGTCGAGCGTGGCGGGAACCGCCCGCGCTGTTATGGAAAAGGCGGGGGTCAGTGCCACCGATATTGCGGCCATCGGTATCACCAACCAGCGCGAGACGACGCTGATCTGGGATCGCAAGACCGGAGAGCCAATTCACAATGCCATCGTCTGGCAGGACAGACGAACCGCAGATACCTGCGCCGCGCTGAAGGCCGCAGGGCACGAGCCGATGATCACAGCGCGCACGGGGCTGCTGCTGGATCCCTATTTCTCGGGCACAAAAATCAAATGGCTTTTGGACAATGTTGACGGCGCGCGCGAACGCGCAGTGCGCGGCGAATTGGCCTTTGGAACAGTGGACACTTTTCTGATCTGGAAGCTAACAGGTGGGCGGGTGCATGCCACTGATGCGACCAATGCAGCGCGCACGCTGATCTACAACATCGCCAAGGGCGAATGGGACACCGACATTTGCCAATTGTTGGACATACCAATGTCGCTCTTGCCCGAGGTCAAGGATTGCGCCGCCGATTTTGGCTGCACGCGGGCCGATCTTTTCGGGCGAGAAATTCCGATCCTTGGTGTCGCGGGCGACCAACAGGCGGCGACCATCGGGCAGGCCTGTTTCAAGCCAGGTATGATGAAATCTACCTATGGCACGGGCTGTTTCGCCCTGTTGAACACGGGGGCGGACATGGTTCCGTCCAAGAACCGTTTGCTGACAACCATCGCCTATCGGCTGAACGGGCAGACGACCTATGCGCTGGAAGGGTCGATTTTCATCGCAGGGGCGGTCGTGCAATGGCTGCGCGACGGGCTGAAGATTATCCGCGAAGCCAAGGAAACGCAGCCCCTTGCCGAGGGTGCCGACCCCTCGCAGGATGTGGTTTTGGTTCCCGCCTTCACGGGCCTTGGCGCGCCGTATTGGCGGCCTGATTGCAGGGGGGCCGTCTATGGCCTCACGCGAAACTCTGGCCCTGCCGAACTGGCAAAAGCGGCTCTTGAAAGCGTGGGCTATCAGACCCGCGATCTGCTTGAGGCGATGCGATCTGACTGGGGGGCCGCCGCCGATGGCGTTTTGCGTGTCGATGGGGGGATGACCGCTTCGGATTGGGCGATGCAGTTTCTGTCGGATATTCTGGGCGCGCCTGTCGACAGGCCTGTTGTCACCGAAACAACGGCGCTGGGCGCGGCCTATCTGGCGGGCTTGCAGGCTGGGTTATATCCGCCCCGCGAGGAATTTCAGAAAAGCTGGGCACTAGAGCGCCGCTTTACCCCGTTGATGCTGCCTGCAACACGGGACGCTAAATATGCCCGCTGGGGCCGGGCGGTCACCGCCACGATGGCGGTGTGATGGGCTTTTCAATTCAAACTCCTGCCCAAGTTCTGTTCGGCCGCGGCATGAGGGAACAGGCCGTGGGGCAGATTGCGGGGTTTGGCGCGCGCGGGGTGTTGGTTCATGGTTCAAACCCCGACAGGGCCGCATGGCTGGCCGAGGGTTTGCGGGATGCGGGCTGCGAGGTGCTGACCCTTTCCTGCGGGCAAGAACCCTCTCTGCCCATGCTAGAGGCAGCCCTTGCGCTGGCAAGGCCCTTTGCGCCAGCATGGGTTGCGGCCTTAGGCGGTGGGGCGGCGTTGGACATGGGCAAGGCGCTGGCCGCGCTGATCCCATCGCACAGCGAGACGATGGATCATCTAGAGGTCGTGGGCCGTGGACTGCCCCTTGTGGCCGCGCCACTTCCGTTTATCGCCTTGCCCACAACGGCGGGCACGGGGGCCGAAGTGACCAAGAACGCCGTCATCGGCCTGCCCGACCATCGCCGCAAGGTCAGCCTGCGAGACGATAGGATGCTGGCCAGATTGGCCATCGTTGATCCTTCGCTTACGGACAATTGCCCGTGGGAGGTGACGCTGGCCTCGGGGATGGATGCGGTCGTGCAGGTGATCGAACCTTATCTTTCGCTGCGCGCGAATGCTTATTCCGATGCGCTGGCGCTGCCAGCAATTGCGCGCGGGATCAAGGCGCTGCAGCGCTTGTCGCAAGGCGAGGATGCAGCGGCGCGCGACGAGTTGGCTTGGGTCAGCCTGTGCGGGGGACTTGCCTTGGCCAATTCGGGCCTTGGTGCGGTGCATGGTCTGGCAGGGCCCATTGGCGGGATGTCTGCGGCCGCGCATGGGTCTGTTTGCGCCGTGCTATTGGGGCCAGTTTTGGCGATGAACAAAAGGCGCGCCAAGCCCGCCTCGCAGGCGGCTGAGCGTTTGGACCACGTAAACAGCATTATTGCAGACTGCCTTGCCAGCCGCGCCGAAGATGTGCCAACGACCCTGTCCGATTGGTTGCGACAATCTGGCCTGAGTGGCCTGACGGCGCAGGGTCTGAACCCTGCCGATTATCCCGATCTGGCCACGGCAGCATTGACAGCCTCTTCGATGAAGGCGAACCCCGTTGCCTTGGCCGAGGCGGATCTGCTGGAGATATTGTCGCAGGCCGCAACATGACCTGCGGGAGGGGCGATGGAGCGTTGGACTGACAACCGCGCTTGGTTTCTGCTGCTGCCGGCGCTGGTTGTGCTTGCCGTGGTGGGGGGGCTGCCGCTGTTGGCGGTTATCAACTACGGCCTGCATGACATCTTTACCCTGAGCGAAACTCACTGGGTTGGCCTGCAATGGTTTGAAGACATTCTTGACAGCGACCGTTTCTGGGCCTCGCTTGGCCGCAGCCTGCTGTTTTCGGCGCTGGCGCTGACGATCCAAGTGCCTTTGGGCATTTTGGTGGCCAAACTGCTGTTACCCCTTGGCCGCCGCGCGGTTTGGGGGCTGGTTCTGTGCGCGCTGCCGCTGGTAGTGCCATTTAACATGATTGCGATGCTGTGGCTGGGCATGATCCAGCCGCAGATCGGCCTGTTCGGCGGCATGGTTCAGGCCAATGGGTTCGACTACAAGTTTAACCCCGTACACACCTGGGTGCTGATCTTGTTTGTTGATACGTGGCATTGGCTGGGCCTTGTCGTGATCCTTGCCTATGCGGGGCTTTCTTCGGTGCCGCAGCCCTACCGTCAGGCCGCCGCGATTGACGGCGCGTCGCGCTGGGCGGTGTTTTGGTATGTCGAATTGCCGCGCATTACCCATGCCCTTGCCATCGTCTTTCTGCTGCGCTGCGTCGATAGCCTTATGATCTATACCGAGGCTTTCGCGATAAATGCCGGAGAGCCCAATGACGCCACGCGCTTTTTGTCGCTGGATCTGGGCGAAGAAATAAAGGGGTTCTCTTATGGACAGGCTGCCGCGCGGGCCTGCATTTACTTTCTAATCGTGCTCAGCATCGTTTGGGTTTTTGTGATTGCCACGCGCGAGAACCGCAGGCCCCAATGATGCGTAAACTTGCCCTTCTGGCCCTTGCAGCCTTTATTCTTGCGCCCCTTGTTCAGGCGATCATTCTAAGCTTTACCGCGACCCTTGCGGCCGATGGGAACGCTGTGGGAAGCATCGGGCTGATGAACTATGCCAATATTCTGACCACACCCGAATTGCAGTCGGCCATACTGAATTCATTGGCCTATGTCAGCGTGAACATTGCGCTTTGCCTTGCCTGCGGTTTGCCCGCTGCCTATGCGCTGGCGCGGTTCAACTTTGTCGGGGATCGGCACTTTCTTTTGCTTATCCTTGTCTTTCGCGTCACGCCCCCCGTGGTTTTGTCTTTGCCGATCTTTATTGTTTTCGCCCAACTTGGGCTGGTGAATTCGCCCATTGGGATTGGGATCGTCCATTGCCTGTTCAACCTGCCGATAACAATCTGGATTTTGGAAAGTTTTATCCGCGCTGTCCCGCGCGAATTTGACGAGACAGCCTTTCTGGACGGGCACAGCCGCGCGGGGTTTTTCTTTCGTCACCTGATCCCGATGATTGCCCCCGGCATCGGGGTTGCGGCGTTTTTCTGTTTTGTTTTTTCATGGATCGAGGTGGTTTTCGCACGGATGCTGACAGTCACGGCGGGCAAACCAATTACTGTAGCCATATCTGCCATGTTTGGATTTCAGACCGATATTGGCGCGGTTATGGCGATGACCTGCCTGTCTTTGATTCCCGCTGTTATCTTGCTGTTTCTTTTGCGAAACTACCTTGCCAAGGGGTTCATTCTGCGCAGTTGACAGACAGTTTTGCAGCCTTTGCGCGGGTGGGTTCCTATGGCTTTTAGAGGAAAATCTTAGGGCAGGTTAGCGGCAATATTGCATATGGATGGCGCAAGATCGCGCCTGCTGCGTCTTGTTCTACAGTGTTGGGTCTGGCAGGGAAAGGTTAGGCAGATCGACAATCACCCAGGTTGAACCGCCTTTGATGTTCTGCCGCTGTGGTCAATATCCATCAATATTATCGTGATTTTAAATTCCAAAGGTTGCAGGGCAAAGAGAAGAAACTTCTATATCGCGGGTTTGGGCAGCTTACCGCGTTTTGGTGTCTACGGGGTAGGCGGTGGTATATTTCATTCGCTCCATCGCGAAGTATGATGTCACGTTCTTGATCGGCACGGCATCGGTCAGGCGTTTGTAAAGCGCGTCATAGGCCGCCATATCAGGCACGGCGATGTGCAGAAGATAATCCATTTCCCCCGCCATACGGTACACTTCCATGATCTGCGGAATGGCCTGAACGGCGTTTGAAAAACTCTCGCGCCACACTGCCGAATGGTCGGGCGCCTCGATACCGACAAAAACCGTCAGCCCAAATCCCAACCGCTGCGGATCACCCAGCGCCACCCGCGCGGTTAGAACGCCGTTGGTTTCCAGTTTCTGAATCCGCTTCCAGCAGGGGGTTTGCGACAGGCCCACCTTATCGGCAATCGATACCACGGGCAGGGTTGCATCGTGCATCAGTTCGGCGATGATCTTGCGATCAATCAGGTCAAGGTCGTCCATGGCGCAGCGCTCCTGTGCAGTCATCCCATTAGCATGGCGCAAATTTGGAAAATGTCTATATTTTTTATCGTGTATAAATATATATATGAATATCAATAGCTTGATGAAGACTTACGGGAATTTTAAAATCACGACCTGCACCGCGTTGATTCTCTGCTGCAGGCTGGTTAAACTGCGGGCATGATCACGCAAAAGATGAAATATGCGCTGAAGGCGCTTTTGGTGTTGGCGGATGAGGCGGCGAAACCCGTCCCCGAAGCCTTGACCATTGAGGCGATAGCCAAGCGGTCGGATTCGCCAAAGCGTTTTTTGGAGCATATCTTGCTAGAACTGCGCAACGCGCAAGTTGTCGCTTCGACACGCGGGCGGGCAGGGGGCTATAGCCTGCACATGGCCCCCGCCGATGTTTCTATTTCTGAAATGCTGCGGCTGATTGACGGGCCCATCGCGCCGCTTGCGTGCCTGTCGCGCCGCGCGTATCAGCGCTGCGACGATTGCACCGATGAGGCCACCTGCCGCATCCGCAAAGTCTTTGCCGAAGTGTTTTGGTCTTATCTTCTGATCATCGATTCGCTGACGTTGGCCGATATGCTGCGGTCTGGCGATGTGGCCGATCAAGTGATCGGCAAGGCCTAATCCTAACCACGACGTTCGCATGGTTGACGCGCTTTCAAGCGCTAAGAGAATTTTCTTCTTTTAACACGATCAAAATAGGCGAGATTATTCTGTTGAAATACACGACTTCTTGTGTCGATATTAACCCATCGAAAGGGCGCATGGTGCTGCCCTAAAACTGGCGGGCGGCATGAATGACCAAAGCGTTATCGCAGCAGACCACTGCAATTTGCGCTGTACAGTTGATTGATCGGCGCACGGGCGCTGCGCACCGCGTTGGCGGCGCGGTTTTGCAATTGTTCACGCCCACGCCTGATCAAGCTGCGCGCGATCTGATGGCAGGGCGCGACCCTGCCGTTTGGGACATACGTATTTCCCATTTTGGCGGCAGCGCATGACACATCACACCCTAAACCCGTTTGCCTTTGGCGCAATCAACCCTGAAGAGGAGACCAAGATGACGATCCAAACCCCAATCGCTGCTCCTGTGGCGCGAAAGTTAAAAAACACCCTTTCCGCTGTTGCGCTGGCCGCGTTGTCCTTGGGCGCGTTGCCTTTTGTAGCCCAACCCGTGGCCGCCGAAAGTTTGCTGAATGTCAGCTATGACCCTACCCGCGAATTGTATCGCGAGGTGAACGAGGCGTTCAGCGCGTGGTGGGTTGCCCAAGGCAACGAAGCCCCCAACCTTGAGGTCAGCCATGGCGGTTCGGGCAGCCAATCGCGCGCTGTCGTTGACGGTCTTAAGGCGCAAGTGGTGACGCTGGCGCTGGCAGGTGATATCGACCGCATCGCCAAAGCAGGCCAGTTGCCCGAAGATTGGCAGTCGAAACTGCCGCACAATTCTTCGCCCTACACATCGACCATCGTGTTTCTGGTGCGCGAAGGCAACCCAAAGGGGCTAAAGGACTGGGGTGATCTGGTGGCGGACGGCGTCGAAGTGATCACGCCAAACCCAAAAACCAGCGGCGGGGCGCGTTGGAACTATCTGGCGGCTTGGGCATGGGCCGAAAAGAACGGCCAAGACCCAAAGGAATTCGTCGGCAAGCTGTATAAGAACGTGCCCGTTCTGGACAGCGCGGCGCGCGGTTCGACCACCACCTTTGCCCAAAACGGCATTGGCGATGTGCTGCTGGCTTGGGAAAATGAGGCGTATCTGGCGCTGAAAGAGCTGGGCGAGGATCAGTTTGACATTGTGGTGCCGTCAATCTCGGTGCTGGCAGAGCCGCCCGTTGCCATTGTGGATGCGAACATCGAAAGCGATGCGCAGCGCAAATTGGCCGAAGCCTATCTGAACTTCCTTTATACCCCCGAAGGTCAGGCGATCGTGTTCAAAAACTTTTACCGTGGCTGGGACGCATCCAAAGCCAACCCTGAAGATGTGGCACGTTTCCCGCAGCTTGAACTGGTTGATATTGCCAGCCTTGGCGGCTGGGCCAAAGTGCAGCCTGAACATTTCGCTGACGGCGGCATCTTTGACCAAATCTACGTGCCAGAATAAGGAAATATGATGGGCAGACCTTTTATCCACCGATCTTCTATGCCTGGGCTTGGCCTAAGCATGGGGATCACCCTGACGATGCTTTCCCTGATCGTTCTTCTGCCCATCGGCGCCCTTCTTTTGAAGGGCGCCAATTATGGTTTGGCAGGGATGTGGGAAACTGTGAACCGCGAGCGCGTTTGGACTGCGCTGTTTTTATCCTTTCGGCTGTCGCTGTTTGCGGCGGTTTTTAACCTTGTGTTTGGTGTCCTGCTTGCATGGGTGCTGGTGCGCTATCAGTTCTGGGGCCGCCGCATTTTGGACGCTGCCGTTGATCTGCCCTTTGCCCTGCCCACGGCTGTGGCGGGTATTTCGCTGACGGCACTTTATGCGCCAAGGGGCTTTTTTGGCCAAATGGCCGCCGAAATCGGTTGGAAAATCGCCTATACGCAATGGGGCATCTTTATTGCGCTGGTGTTTGTGGGCCTGCCCTTTGTCACGCGCACGGTGCAACCCGTGATCGAAGAGATTGAGCGCGAGGTGGAAGAGGCTTCGGCCACGCTGGGCGCATCGCGTTTATACACCCTGCGCCATGTCATCTGGCCAATGCTCACGCCCGCCGCGCTGACGGGCTTTGCTTTGGCGCTGGCCCGCGCGGTGGGGGAATACGGCTCGGTCATCTTTATCGCGGGCAACATCCCGCTGGTGACCGAAATCGCGCCGCTGTTGATCATCATTCAATTGGAAGAATTCAACTATGACGCGGCCGCCGCCATTGGCATTGCGATGTTGCTGATCAGCTTTGCGATGCTGCTGGTCATCAACCTCATTCAAGTTTGGAGCCGTCGGAGGATTGGTTATGTCTAATACATCTTTTACTGGGTCACCCACCCGCTTTCGATCCGCGACCGAGGAAAGTGCTGCGGCCCGCCTTGTGATGATCGTCTTTGCATTCGTGGGTCTGACGATCCTTGTCTTTGCACCGCTGGTTGCGGTCTTTGTTGTGGCGCTGGCGGACGGGGTTGTGGCATCGCTGAAAAGCCTTGCCACACGCGATGCGCGCGATGCGATCCGATTGACGCTGACAATTGCCGCCATTTCGGTGCCGCTGAATGCCATTTTCGGTGTTGCGGCAGCATGGTTCATCACCAAATTCGATTTTCGCGGCAAGGCGTTTTTAATCACGCTGATCGATTTGCCGTTCAGCGTCTCGCTTGTTGTTGCGGGGCTGTGCATTGTTCTGATGTTTGGCACCAATTCGTTTGTCGGTGGCTGGTTGGTTGCCAATGGCTACCCCATCGTTTTTGCGCTGCCTGGTATCATTCTGGCGACGATGTTCGTGACATTTCCCTTTGTTGCGCGCGAGTTGATCCCCGTGATGATCGAACAGGGCCGCGCCGAGGAAGAGGCGGCGCTGACCCTGGGCGCGTCGGGCTGGCGGGTTTTCTTTACTGTGACCTTGCCCAATATCCGCTGGGCGCTGCTGTATGGCGTTTTGCTGTGCAACGCCCGCGCGATGGGCGAATTTGGGGCCGTGGCCGTGGTGTCGGGCAAGATACGGGGCCAAACCGCGACCATGCCCACAACCATTGAAATGCTGTATCAAGAATACCTTTCCGTCGCGGCGTTTAGTTTGGCGGCAGTGCTGGCGATGCTAGCGCTGGTGACGCTACTCTTGAAAACCGCCCTTGAAATTCGCCATGCCGATCAACTTGCCACCACGCGCCGCGCATAGGAGCCATCATGCATATTGAAATTGGCGAAATCAGCAAACAGTTTGGCACTACGGCGGCGCTGTTGCCTGTGTCTTTGGCCATTCCATCTGGCGCGCTGGTGGCGCTGCTGGGGCCTTCGGGGTCGGGCAAAACCACCCTACTCCGCATCTTGGGCGGGCTTGAATTTCCAACCGCAGGGCGGGTTCTGTTTGACGGGGCGGATGCCACGAACCTTACCGTGCAAGAACGCCGCGCGGGGTTTGTGTTTCAATCCTACGCGCTGTTTCGCCATATGACGGTGTTTGACAACATCGCCTATGGCCTGAATGCACGGCCCCGTGCGCAGCGGCCTCCCCGCGACGAAATGGCCCGCCGGGTGACCAAGCTGCTGGAATTGATCCAACTGCCCGATATTGGCGCAAGGTACCCAAGCCAGCTGTCAGGCGGGCAGCGCCAGCGCGTGGCCCTTGCCCGCGCCTTGGCCATTGAACCGCGTATGCTGCTGCTGGACGAACCCTTTGGCGCGCTAGATGCCAAGGTGCGCAAAGAACTGCGCCAAGGCCTGCGCGATATTCACGACACCACTGGCCTGACCACGGTGTTTGTGACCCACGACCAAGACGAGGCGATGGAACTGGCCGATTTGGTCGTTGTGATGTCAATGGGAAAGATCGAGCAAGTCGGCAAACCCGCCGATATTCGGGCGCGTCCTGCAACCCCTTTTGTGCGCGAGTTTATTGGGGTTTAGGGTGTTTCTGCGGCCTAGGTTTGACACGTTGGGAAACACGGGGGGGCAGAGGATATCTGCCCCCTTTCGCCGTTCAAATATAGGCGAAATTATTCAAAAAGCGGGCCAGTCTTTGGAAGTGAGTAGTTCACCAATGCTGAGTAGGCCGAAAAGCCTGTGGGTCTTTCCCCATGTCTCGCCAAACCCCGCGTCCCGCCAAAAAGGTGGGACGTACCTGTTGATTGGGTCAGCGAAAATTAGGGTTCCTCGCTTTGGGCAGCACTTCGCGCCCCGCCAGACAGGGAAATATCGCGCGCGACATCGCACAGGCGGGCACGGGCAGCCTCAATCGGGGGAATAATGCTGGGTGTTGGGCGCGCGATATAGGCCGAGGTCAACACGCCCACTGCCTGCCCATCATGCGCCAGAATTGGCACAGATAGGTCTTGAACGCCAATCAGTTGCGCCGATGCGGCCTCGCGGTAACCTTGCGCGCGAATGACCGCCCCTGCGGCCTGCACGGCAAGCGCGGCTTGCAGTTGCCCTGCCACACCCCAAAGGGCCAGCTTTTCATCCAACCCGTCGATCTGTTGAAACGCCATCAAGGTTTGCCCAGAGGCGGATGTGAGAACGGGCAGTTGCGCGCCCACTTTCACCCGAAACTCCCATGTGCCGATTGGGCTTGACTGTGCGATCACCACCATAAAGCCGCCTTCGGGAATGACCAAGTGGCAGCTTTGCTGCAAGTCGCGGGCATAGGCATCCATCAAGGGTTGCGCGCGGGTGACTAGCCTGCGCCAATAGGGAATGCGCCTTGCCAGCACGAACAGTTTCATCGACAGCGCGAATCGATCCCCCAAATGCCGCGAGACATAGCCCCGCGCGACAAGCCGCTCTAGCATACGGTAAATCTCGGACGGGTTGCGGCCCATGGCCTTTACAATCTCGCCCCGCGTCAAGCCTTCGGCCTGATCGGCCAAAAGCTCTAATATATCCAGACCCTTATCAAGGGCGGGTGCGCGGTAGCGGTCTATTGGCTCCATCCTTATAAGCGTCCTTCGGCGCGAGATCTGCCGCAAAGTTTCACCCTGCGATGTGTGACAATATGATTGCAATCGGTTCATTTGTGAATAGAGTATTCATATGTGATGCATCTTCGTCACGGGTTCAGTTCGGGAAGGCTTCATGCGGCTATTACACAAAACCATCCTGATTACGGCTGCGGGGCAGGGTATTGGGCGTGCATCTGCCATAGCTTGCGCGGCGCAGGGGGCGCGGGTGATTGCGACCGACCGCGATGCCAGTTTGTTGGCGGGCCTTGACATGGTAACCCATGCGCTGGACGTGACCTCTGCGGATGATATCGCCGCGCTTGCCGCCAAGTTACCCGATATAGACGGGCTGTTCAACTGCGCGGGCTTTGTGGCAAACGGGTCGGTTTTGGATGTGACCGATCAAGACTGGGATTTCTCTTTTGAGCTGAACGTAAAATCCATGCTGCGGATGTGCCGCGCCTTTGTGCCGGGAATGTTGCGGCAATCTGGCAAGACGGGGACAGCCTCGCTTTTGAACATGGCTTCGATGGCCTCGTCGATCAAAGGCTTTCCGAACCGCGCGGCATATGGTGCGACCAAGGCGGCGGTGATTGGGCTGACCAAGGCTATTGCGGCCGATTATGTCAAGACGGGCCTGCGCGCCAATGCGCTGTGCCCCGGAACTGTGGATACGCCCAGCTTGCGCGGGCGCATTGCAGCCAGTGCCGACCCTGTTCAGGCCGAGAAAGATTTTATTGCCCGCCAGCCGATGGGCCGGCTGGCGACAACCGATGACATCACGCCGATGGTCGTGTTTTTGCTGTCGGACGAAAGCAAATTCGTATCGGGGCAGGCCTGTTTGGTGGATGGCGGGGTCACGATCTAGATGCACATGATCGACGCGCATTGCCATTTTTGGAACCCTGCGCGGGGCGATTACGGCTGGCTTATGGCGGGGCCTGCCAGCCTTGACCCTTTGCGGCGGGTGTTTGCGCCCAGCGATCTGGCCGCGCTGAATGGCGGTGCGCGCGTTGTGGCTGTGCAGGCAGCCGATAGCGTCGCTGAAACGGAATACTTGCTGGAATTGGCGGCGCAGAACCCGCACATTGCGGGCGTGGTGGGCTGGGTGGATTTGTCCAGTGACAACGCCGCGCAGGACATCGCCCGCCTTGCGCAGAACCCGATGCTGCGCGGTGTACGCCCGATGCTGCAAGACATCACCGACAGCCGCTGGATTTTGACAGCGCCAAAGGACGGCGCGATAAAGGCGTTGATCGCGCATGGTCTTTGCTTTGATGCGCTGGTGCAGACCCGTCAATTGGCGCATTTGGCCGAATTTGCGGAACGCTGGCCTGACCTGCCGATGGTTATTGACCATTGCGCCAAACCCGTGATGGGCGGCGAATTGGCACAGGAATGGCGCGATGGCATGGCAGCACTGGCAGATCAGCCGCAAGTGATGTGCAAACTGTCTGGCCTGCTGACAGAACTGCCCACAGGCTATGCAGACGCAATTTCAACCCTGCGCCCCGTGGTGGATTTGGTGTTGAACCTATTTGGCCCTGATCGCGTCATATGGGGGTCAGACTGGCCCGTGCTGACGCTGGCGGCAAGCTATCAGGAATGGGCAGATATGACTGCGGCGCTGCTGGCAGAGTTTTCCGCCGAAGACCGCGCTGCGATAATGGGGCAAACTGCCGCCGCGTTTTATGGGATTGGGGGCAAAGATGCCTGACCTTATTCAGATGCAAGGTATCGACAAAAGCTTTCCCGGCGTGCGGGCGCTGCGGGGTGTGGATTTTAACCTGCGTGCGGGCGAAGTGCATGCCCTGATGGGCGAGAACGGCGCGGGCAAGTCAACGCTGATGAAGATTTTGTCAGGCGTTTATCAGCCAGATGCAGGGCAAATTCTGGTAGATGGCAAACCGCAGGCCATCGGCGGGCCGCGCGCGGCGCAGGCCTTGGGCATTGCGATTATCCACCAAGAATTGATGCTGATGCGCGATTTGACCGTGGCGCAGAATATCTTTATCGGGCGCGAGCGGCGCAATATCTTTGGCGTGCTGGATGAGGCATGGCTGAACGCCGCAGCATCTGCAATTTTCGCGCAGATGAAGGTCAAAATCGATCCACGTGCGCGGGTGGCGGATTTGTCGGTGGCTCAGGCGCAGATGGTGGAAATTGCCAAGGCCCTATCCTACAAATCACGCGCGCTGATCATGGACGAGCCGACCGCAGCGCTGAACGCCAAAGAAGTGGCCGAACTGTTCGCCATTGTGGCGCGGCTGCGCGCAGAGGGCGTGGGGATTGTTTACATATCGCACCGCATGGACGAGATCAGGCAGATTTCTGACCGCGTCACTGTGATGCGCGATGGGGCGTTGGTGGGCACAGTGGCTGCAGCCGATACGCCCATTGAAAAGATTATTTCTATGATGGTGGGGCGGGAAATTTCCGATGCGCGCCCCATTGTCCCGAACCTTGCGGGGTCTCCCAAGGCGCTTGAGGTTCGGAACTTATCGCGGGGCCGCGCGGTGCGGGATGTGTCGTTTGACCTGCAGCGGGGCGAGATTTTGGGCTTTGCAGGGCTGATGGGCGCGGGGCGAACAGAACTTGCGCGGCTGATTTTTGGGGCAGATCGCCCTGATAGCGGCAGTATTTCGGTGGCGGGAAAACCTGCCACAATCGACAGCCCCGCCGATGCCGTGCGCCTTGGAATTGGGTATCTGTCGGAAGATCGCAAACATCTGGGGTTGGCGCTGGGCATGGATGTGCGCGCCAATATTGGCCTGACGGCGATGGCGCGATTTTCTGACCGCTTGGGCCGCATTGACGAGGCCGCTTTGGGCCAAGTGGCGCAAGCCTATATCGCACAGCTTGCCATTCGCACCCCGTCTGACGCGCAAGAAGTGCGCCTTTTGTCGGGCGGCAATCAACAAAAGGTTGTCATCGCGAAATGGCTGCTGCGCGACTGCGATATTTTGATTTTCGATGAACCCACGCGCGGTATCGACGTGGGCGCAAAGGCCGAAATTTACACCCTAATCCAAGGGCTGGCCGCGGCTGGAAAGGCAATCATCGTGATTTCCAGCGAACTGCCCGAAGTGCTGCGCCTTGCCCACCGCATCGCCGTTATGTGCGAAGGGCGGTTGACGGGCATTTTGCCCGCCGAGGCCGCACAAGAACAAATTATGGCGCTGGCCACCCAGCGCGAGACAACCGCAGGAGCCGCCGCATGAGCAGCCAAGATGCCGCCGAAAAAACCAAATCCAAAGACCTAAGCGGCGCAGGGCAAAAGCTGCTGGCCTTTGCGTCGCTGATCGCGCTGATCGTGGCCTTTTCGCTGCTGTCGGAAAACTTTCGCACCGTGACCAATATG
>CAMAWZ010000001.1 GCA_945861995.1 Pseudorhodobacter antarcticus | reverse complement strand
GAGGTGGTGAATGAATTAGAACCGCGCGAGCGTGGCTGCGCCATGGTTTTCCAAAACTATGCGCTTTATCCGCATATGACTGTGGCTGAAAACATCGGTTATGCGCTGAAAGTGGCGGGTATCCCCAAGGCCGAACGCCAATCGCGTGTCGAGGCCACGGCAAAATCGGTGGGCTTGGCTGATTTTCTAGATCGCAAACCTGGTCAATTGTCAGGGGGGCAGCGTCAGCGCGTCGCCATGGCCCGTGCCATCATCCGATCCCCCAAAGTGTTCTTGTTTGACGAGCCGCTGTCCAACCTTGACGCCAAACTGCGCGTGCAAATGCGCCATGAAATCCGCCGCATCCATAATCAGATCAAGGCGACGTCGGTATTTGTGACCCATGACCAGCACGAGGGCATGACGCTGGCCGACCGTCTGGTGGTGATGAACAAGGGCACGATTGAACAGGTGGGCCGCCCCGCCGAAATCTATGACAACCCTGCCTCGATTTATGTTGCAGGTTTTATCGGCAGCCCAGCGATGAATTTTCTGCCAGGTCAAATATCGGTGGCGCAGCGCGGCGTAGTGCTGGAAAGCGGCCGATTGGTGCCATTGGCCAGCCAGCCTGATCTGCCTCACGGGCATCTTGTGCATCTTGGCATTCGCCCCGAACACGCGACCCTTGTCCGCGCAGGGGAAGGTATGATTGATGCGCAGGTCGATATGATCGAAGAGTTGGGTGCAAGCCGGCTGTGTAACCTGATGTTTGAAGATATTCCGATTTGCGTTCTGACCGAAGATCGCCCCGAATTGGCGGCGGGTTCGACTGTTGGGCTGGATTTCCCACCGCAGCGTATCCATTTGTTCGATGCGGCGACAGGACGGCGGATACCGAATGATCTTGCACCAGTGCTTTCGCCAAAGGAGCAGCCTATCGCTGTGTAGCGCGCCCTTACCTTGGGCAAGGAACCTGCCATGATGGCGAAGATCGGACAGTTTACCAACCAACGATCTTGGCGGAGTTTTGCAGGTGCTCGGCTGGCAAAGACCTATTATAGATGCAGATTCAAGTCACCGTTCCAAATCACTGTGGGGCGGCCTTCATTTGTGCCGATAAGGTCACCTTCGGGGCATTCTCGCTTGCAAAATTTAAGGAAACGAAACCTCTGCAAAGACTGGTTGATGGTCCGAGCCATCGGCCTTTGTATCAATCCAAGCACGGGTTACGCAGCCGACCAGATCCCCAGATACGAAGATATGGTCAATCCTTTGATACCCTGCGTGGTCAACCTCGGCATGGGTCGATCCCTCTTGCTCGGGCTGTCCGACAAGGGTCAACACATCGCTAAAGCGTGCAAGGTCGGGTAGGCGGCCGTAGAACGGATCACTCTCGCCCACGATCTGATCATAGTTTGGGGAATTCGGCCGCATATTGAAATCCCCACTCAGAATGGCAGGGACGGGCATTGCGGGCACGTCTTCGGGCCCAATTGCAATCCAGTCCTGTCGATACTCCGCCTCTGGCACGCCTGGCCCGACGATCGCGCCACCTTGAAGCGGCGCGTCGGCGATGACCTTCATAATTTCGTCGATCTGAAGGCGGCGCTGGCGCTGCGATAGATAGTTGAGATGCGTGTTGTAGATACGCACCCCTTGCCCGCCCGGTGCAATGACAGCTTCTTGCAAACCAGAAGAGTCGTTAAGGCTGCCTTGCACGGGATATTTGGGCAAAGGAAAAGTTCTGGTCGACAGGATGGGCCAGCGCGACAAAATCATCAGGCCATATTGGCGGCGGCCTTTGGTGGCGTTTTCGCGATGATCATGAAGATCAACCGTTGGCGAGAAAATCGCATAATGGTCGGGCAGAAGGGCCGCAAGCCGCGCGACCTGATCACTGTTTGGCATATCGCGCCAATTGCGCTCTACTTCCTGCAGGCAAATCACGTCAGCATTGGCGACGGTTTGGGCGATGCGAGACAGGTCAACGACGTCGTCCTGACCCTTTCCCCATTGAATGTTATAGGTCACAATCTGCATGATACCTCCAAAGTCGACACCGCCGAGGCCCTTTTTGAACTGTCTTGCGGGTGTCACAATTATTCTGTCTATTCGCACCGATATGCGTTTCTAGTGTAAAGCGATGGCCAGTCCCAGACCCTTTAAGGTGCAAAAGCTCTGTCATTAAGCAAACAAGGATTCCTGCTGCGATGAAATTTAAATCTCATACCCAACGTGTAGCGATGCCCTTTGTCGTCTTTATGACACTTGCCAGTGCCGCAGATGCTGACACCATTCTGCGCCGGGCCAATGATCTTAGCTTTGGCGGAAGCGAAAGTCTTGATCCTATTTCGGCAACCCGATTTTACGAAGTGAATGACCTGATCTACAGCCGCCTGATCCGTCAGGACGAAACTGGCCGCCCCGCACCCGAGTTGGCGCAGAGCTGGACAGCGAACGAAACTGCAACGGAATGGACGCTGACGTTGCAGCCGGGCGTTACCTTTCATGATGGCAGCGCCTTTGATGCGGCAGATGTACAGTTTACGCTAGAGCGCGTCAAAGATCCCGCACTCGAATCGCCAGTAACCGACGTTCTGGGCCTGATCGAGGCCGTTGATGTCATTGATCCAATGACCGCGAAGATACGTTTATCGACACCGCACGCAGGCCTGCCGCTTTTGCTGATGGATTACAGGGTTCGGATGTTGCCTGAAGGCGCGGCAGCCCCGTTTGGCGTTGGCACTGGCCCCTTTATGCTGGACAGCTATGACCCCGAAAGCACGACGATCCTAAACGCCAACACCGCATATTGGGAAGGCGCGCCAAAGCTGGATCGCATCGAGTTCACGGCGATTCCAGATTCCGAAGCGCGCAATCAGGCGATGCTGGGCGGGCAGATCGACTACAACGGTCTAACCCGCGATCAAGAACCGCTTTATACGGGCAATACCGATTTCACCGTTCAAAGCTATCCCGCAGGGGGGTGGTTTGGTATTGCCTTTCAAAGCAACCAGCCACCGCTGGACGATCCGCGCATCCGCAAAGCGCTGCGCATCGCAGTAGACCGCGCGGAAATGCTGGCGCTGATGTCTGGCGAAGGCAACGGGATTGTCAGTTGTGATACACCCGTTATGGCCAGCGATCCGTTCCGCGCAAACCTTGATTGCCCACAAGACATTGCAGGCGCCAAGGCTTTGCTGGCCGAGGCTGGCTATCCAGACGGGATCGACATCGAGGTTTTCACCGCCGATCTGGAACCAGGGATGGTGCAATATGCCGAAGTTTATCAGCAGCAAGTCGCCGAGGCGGGTATCCGCGTCAAACTGACAGTGGCCCCATCGGATGGCTACTGGGATGATATTTGGTTGAAAAAGAACGCCGTCACCTCGTGGGGCCAGCGCCCAGCCGACCAGTTCCTGAATGAGGCCTATCGATCGGGTGCGGCATGGAACGAAAGCCACTTTGCCAGTGCAGCCTTTGATACCTTGCTCGATCAGGCCAGATCGACACTCGATCTTGAAAAGGCGCGCTCCCTTTACGTTCAGGCACAGGAAATACTGTTCAACGAAGGCGGAACACTGATCGCCTATCAAGAAAACGGACGCCGCGTGATGTCGTCGCGTGTGACGGGTATTGCGCCCCAAGACGAAGACCATATCCGCTGGCATCTGGTGGGTATGACACCGTAGACGGCGGCGTCTGCTATGGCGGCTGCACTGCTGGAACGGCTTGGGTTGGCGCTTGTTACGATGATCATTATCGTTGTCGTGGTGTTTTTTGCGCTAGAACTTATGCCCGGTGACGCGTGCAGCGTGAACCTTGGGCGTGGAGCGTCCGACAGTATGCTTGCCGCCTGTCAAAAAAGGTTAGGCCTTGATCAGCCACCCTTGTGGCGGTTTGCCGCTTGGGCGGGCGACATTCTGACGGGTGATCTGGGAATATCCATGCAGCGTGAACGCCCGATTGCTGAAATCGTGGGCTGGCGTCTGCGCAATACCTTGATCCTCGCAGGGGTCACCGCCGCCATCGGCATTCCGCTTGCCCTTGGCCTTGGTGTGCTGGCTGGACTAAATCCTGACGGGCCGCTTGATATGACCATCTCGGGTATTGCGATTTTCGCAATGACTGTGCCCGAATTCATCTCGGGCACGTTGATGATTTTGCTGTTCTCGGTCATCTTGGGCTGGGCTGCTGGCGTGGTGACCATCGGCTACAAGGCGCCAGCCCTTGATTTGCTAAAGGCATCCATCCTGCCTGCAGCCACGCTGATCTTTATTCTTGCCGCGCATATCTTGCGCATGGTTCGGGCTTCGGTGATCGAGGTTATGCAAAGCGATTTCGTGCAGATGGCGCGGCTGAAAGGCGTGCCGCGACGGCGCATGATCTTGCACCATGTGGTGCCCAATACGCTTTTGCCTGCGATCAGCATCATTGGGTTGACGATGGCATGGCTTTTGGGTGGGGTCGTCATTGTGGAAAGTGTGTTCAACTTTCCCGGTCTTGGGCGCTTGGCGGTTGACGCGGTTGCGGATCAAGACCTGCCCTTGGTTCAAGCCATCGCTTTGTTGTTTGGGTTTATCTATGTTCTGACCAATCTTGGCGCAGACCTTTTGGCCCTGACACTGAACCCCCGGCTGCGGGCGCGGCGGCGATGACTGCCCGCAGGCCTGCCTTGCCCTTGCCGCAAGTTGTGCGCGATGTGCTGGCCCAAAGGTCTGGGCGCATCGGTATGGCAATCGTTTTCCTGCATTTGGCCGTCGCAATGGCAGCGCCGCTGATTGCCCCGCAAGATCCAACCTATCAGGATGCGAGCGCCATGCTGCAATCGCCGTCGTTGGCGCATTGGTTTGGCACCGACCGTTTGGGGCGTGACGTGTTTAGCCGCACTTTGCTGGGCGGGCGTGAGGCGATGCTGATTGCAACCGCGGCCACGATCATCGCGATGGCTTGGGGGTCTGCTGTTGGTATTCTTGTAGCCCTGATCGGGGGGCGCACCGATGCGATTGTGATGCGCTTTATTGATGCCATGATGTCGATCCCGTGGATATTGCTGGTCATGCTGTTCGTTGCGGCCTTGGGCAGCAGTTCCGCTGCACTTGTGCCCGTGCTTGGATTTTCCTACGGATTATCTGCGGTTTACCTTGCGCGCGCCGCGGCACTTGATTTTGTAGCGCGCGATTTTGTTGTCGCAGCGCAGATCCGTGGCCACGCGCGCTGGGCGATTGCAGTGACCGAACTGTTGCCAAATGTGCGCGATAGCCTTGCCGTGCAAGGTGCAATGCAATGGTCTTGGATTTTGCTTGCCGTCAGTTCTTTGTCCTTTCTGGGAATGGGGGTCGCCCCACCAACCCCCGATTGGGGCCAGATGATTGCAGATGCCCGCGGCATCATGCAGCGCGCGCCGTGGGCGCTGATCTGCCCAATGCTCGCCCTAAGCTCGCTTGTGATAGGGGTGAACCTTGCCGTCGATGCTTTGGCCCGCGTGACTGGCGTTGAACGCACGCGCCGGGTGCTTGGCGCATGACAACTTCCGCGCCCCTGCTTGAGGTGGAAAACCTACAAGTCGGGGGGGAGGGCTTTTTGGTTGTCGGCAAGGTTTCCCTTACAATCGGCCAAGGCGAGAGTTTGGGTATAGCGGGGGAATCAGGATCGGGCAAAAGCACGCTGCTTTTGTCACTTATGGGCATGATGCGGCCAGGTTTGCAGGCCATTGGCGGGTCAGTCAGGCTGAACGGTTCGCCGATGCTTGGGCAATCGGATGCCGCCCTTGCATCGGTTCGCGGCGGCAAGATTGCGCTTATTCCGCAAAACGCTGCGACCGCGCTTAACCCCAGCCGCCGGATCGGCGCGCAAATTGACGAAGCTTTGGTGCTGCACAGTGCGCTGGGCAAGCGCGAGAGGTCTGGGCGGGTTCTTGACCTTCTGGGCAGGGTTCGTCTGCCGGAGCCAGCCATGATTGCGCGCCGCTATCCACACGAATTGTCTGGTGGGCAAGTGCAGCGGGCCGCAATCGCTATGGCCTTGGCGGGTCAGCCAGAAGTGCTGCTTTTGGACGAGCCTACAACGGGGCTTGATGTTACCACGCAGTCCGCGCTGCTGGATTTGCTGGTCGATCTGCGGCAGCGGGCAAAAGTTGGCATATTGTGCGTCAGTCACGATCTGGGCGTTTTGGCGCGTCTGTGTGACAGGATCGGGGTGATGTACGCTGGTGCCATGGTCGAGCAAGGGCCGCTGTCTGTTGTTCTGGCGCGGCCCCTTCATCCCTATACACAGGCGCTTGTGGCGTCGATCCCGCGCCTTGGTGCAGCGGGCCTGCCTTTGCCGATTGAGGGAAGCCCCCCTTCGCTGTTTCATCTGCCGTCTGGCTGCCGTTTTGCGCCGCGCTGTGCTTTTGTGCAGGAGGCCTGCCACACGCAGCGCCCCGAGTTGGTGTTGGTCGCGCAGGATCACAAGATCGCGTGCTTGCGCCCCAACATCGCGCCCGCCCCAGCGTCGCAGCGCCCCGCGACCGAATTTGCCAAGGGTGCCCCCCTGCTTTCCATTCAAGAGCTGTCGGTCGGCTACCCCAAGCAGGGCCTGTTCGCCCGTCGCGCGCAAAAGCCCGTGGTCGAGGATGTAAGTTTCACACTAGGCAGGGGCGAAGTGTTGGGGCTTGTGGGCGAATCTGGGTCGGGCAAGTCTACCATTCTGCGGGCAATTGCTGGGCTTGCCACACCAAATACTGGCCAGATCACGCTTATGTCCAAGGGCCTCGCCCACCCTCTTGCGGCGAGCGCTGCGGATCGACCGTTGTCCCAGCTTCGCGCGATCCAACTGATCTTTCAGAACCCTGATGCGTCGCTAAACCCTCGGCATCGCGTTCTAGATCTTTTGGCCCAGCCCCTGATGCTTTACGGGCAAGTGCCACGTTCTGAACTGCGCGCCAAGGCGACTGATCTTCTTGGCGAAGTGCGCTTGGGTGCGGCGACCTTGGATCGGATGCCCGCGCAGCTTTCAGGGGGGGAACGCCAAAGGGTCGCCATCGCGCGCGCCTTCGCGGCGGGGCCAGATTTGCTGTTGTGCGACGAGATCACCACAGCGCTTGACGTGTCGGTGCAGGCGGCGGTTTTGGCGCTGATCCGTGATCTGGCCAGAAAGCATGACGTTGCGGCCATCTTCGTGTCGCATGATCTGGCCGTGGTGCGGTCTATCGCCGATCGTATCGCGGTGTTGCATAACGGCCGTATTGTCGAAATCAACGACGCCCAAGCGCTGTGCGCGCGGCCAGTGCATCCTTATACCAAAAAGCTTATCAGCTCTGTTCTGGATATCCCCGCGTAAGGGTTGTGCACTGGCAGCGCAATCCGCGAACCTCCGCACCAATCCCCGTTGCCCAACCCGCCCAAACGGGTAAACTCAAACGCGCAGTCTTGCTCATGCTGGATAAAAGTTGGAGGCAATGTCAGTGCTGATCAACAAACCGCTTCCTATGGGCAGCACAAGACATTGCCGAAAACCGCCCGCCGCTGTCACGTTGGCATCCAGAATATGCAAAGGACTTTAGGATATGGCTTCAAGAATGAACGACTTTTCGCTTCCCCAAGGCCTTTGGTTGGGTCGGGTCTGGAGGGCAGGTATTGGCCCCGCTTTGGTGACTATCCGCGCAGATCATGTGTATGACATCACCAGCAAAGCTGCGCCCACCATGCGCGATTTGCTGGAGTTGCCTGATATTGCTGGCTTTGTCGCGAATATCCAAGGCGAAGATCTTGGGTCCTATGCCAGCCTTGCCGCCGCCTCTGTCGAGGCCGGTGCAGACGCCACTCGACTGTTGGCGCCATGCGATTTGCAGGCGATCAAGGCCTGCGGCGTCACCTTTGCGCGGTCTATGATCGAACGCGTGATCGAAGAGCGTGCCGCTGGCAATCCTGCACTGGCTGCGGAAATCCGTATCCGCGTCGCGGGGGTTATTGGCGACAGTTTGCGCGATCTGATCCCCGGTTCGGACAAGGCCGCCAAGGTCAAATCCCTGCTGCAAGCCGAAGGTCTGTGGAGCCAGTATCTAGAGGTCGGAATCGGCCCAGATGCAGAAGTTTTCACCAAAGCCCAGCCAATGGCGGCTGTTGGGTACGGAGCCTTGGTCGGGTTGCATCCCATCAGCAAATGGAACAACCCCGAACCCGAGGTTGTTTTGGTAGTAACCTCCACGGGCCAAATCATCGGCGCGACTTTGGGCAACGATGTTAACCTGCGCGATGTCGAGGGGCGTTCTGCGCTGTTGCTTGGTAAGGCGAAAGATAACAATGCTGCGGCCTCTATTGGGCCGCTTATTCGGATTTTCGACGATAATTTCAGCCTTGATACTGTACGTGGGTTGGAATTGTCGCTGACCGTGACAGGCGAAGATGGCTTTTTGTTGCAAGGCCATTCCTCGATGCGTCAGATAAGCCGTGATCCTGCTGATCTGGTGGCGCAGACCCGCGGGCGGCATCATCAATACCCCGACGGTTTTGTGCTTTATTGCGGCACGATGTTCTCACCCGTGCAAGATCGTGACGGCCCTGGGCAGGGCTTTACCCACCATCTAGGCGATGTCGTGTCGATCTCTGCCCCTGACTTGGGCGTGCTTACCAACACCGTTCGGCTGTCGACCGAAGCGCCAGAATGGCAATTTGGCACGGGGGCTTTGATGCGGAATTTGGCGGCGCGCGGATTATTGTAACCCAATATCCTTTGGCAGATCGTCAAGCGCCCGCCGAATTTTTCGGCGGGCGCTTGCGGTTTACAAGCCGTTGGCCTTGGCGACATAGTCGGGCAAATGCGGCACATAATCTTCTGCACCATTACCACCCGTTGCCATTGCCAAAGCGAAGGAATTTTTGACAGCGCTTGCCATAGTCGTTCCGACGGTGGCAGCGTTGGCCATAGACCCTATATACCGCATATCTTTGTACGCGTTGGCCAAAGTGAACTTGTGCGCTTCGCGATTGCCTTCAAGCGCATAGCCCATGAAGGTTTGGTAAAAACCGCAATCCATCCGACCGCCGCGAATGACCTTGTCAAACTCGGCCACTGGAATGCCAACCTTGCGCGAAAGGGCCAGCGCCTCGGCGTAAAGCGCGGCATAGCCAAGCGAAAGAAAATTGTTCAGAAGCTTCATCTTATGACCATCGCCAACCCCACCGATATGCACGATTTTTGCAGCCCAAGTGCCAATGATCGGTTTCACCCGCGCAAAACTGGCGTCGCTGGCGCCGACCATGCAATCAAGCGTTCCGGCCCAAGCCTCTTTTGGCGTGCGTGACAGCGGGGCATCGACAAACTCAACACCGATCTCGGCCAGTTCCGCCGCCAGACGCAAAGTAACAGTCGGGTCAGAGGTCGAGCAGTCAACAACCACTGCCCCCTTGGCCAAACCCGGTTTCAGCGCCGCCACCGCAGCCGCAACCTCTGGCGATCCTGTCAGGCACAGAAAAATCACGTCACAGCTGCGTGCAAGGTCTTGCGCAGTTGCGGCCTCTAGGGCCCCACGAGCCCGCCGATCATCGACAGCCGTGCGCCTGCGATGCGCCACAACGGTCAGCGGATAGCCCTTTTCCACAATATTCTTGGCCATGCCGTGCCCCATCAGCCCTAGACCGATAAACTCAACATTTTCATATGTTTGCGTCATAATTATTCTCCGATTGTGTTAAGATAGCTTAAAGTGCCGCCGCAGGTCGGCGGTCAACAGACGCAGGTTTTGATCCTAAAGCAATAGAAACAATTTGGCAGTTTCTTCAAGCGTTTCGGTTGCGTGTTGCGTATTGGCAAGGCTGGTTTGAAATGGTCTGGCAATTTCAGGCAATGTGCTAAAGGCGCTGGGCAAAGACAAGACGGCGCAAGGGATTGCTGCCGCACCAAAGACCACGCGCGCAAAACTGCCCCTGCTGTTCAAACTGTTTTCCGATTGGTTCTGCGCGAACAAATGGCTGATTGGGAATGGCAGGCTATTCACTATCCCGCGCGCGGATCGCGCATTTTCTGGCCGTGAACTGGACGCGGCCTGCCCGCGCGCCATATGTCGTTTGGTAGACCCCAATGGTAATCTAAAGGGCTAAGATGTGCCAGATAAAGACGCGCCGACAAAAGGATTAGCCGTGCCAGCGGGCCGCGTCGCACGGCTTGCGCATTTTGGCGCGATGGCAACTGGCATTGCAGGCGGTGTGGTCGCCAAGGGATTGCTGCAAATCGCGCAAGGCAGGCGGCCAGATCTGGCGGGCCTTTTGATGACGCCCGCCAATGCGCTGCGCTTTACCCACAGCTTGTCGCAGATGCGCGGCGCGGCGTTGAAGATGGGGCAGATGCTGTCGATGGATACAGGCGTCGTGCTGGGGCACGAGTTGACCGAAATTTTGGCAAAACTGCGCGATAATGCCGAATATATGCCGCCAAAACAGTTGCAAGCCGTGCTGAACGCCGAATGGGGGGTGGGCTGGCGCAGTCGCTTTACGCGGTTTGATCCGCGCCCCTTTGCTGCGGCCTCTATCGGGCAAGTGCACCGCGCAGCGCTGCCAGACGGGCGCGATCTGGCGATAAAGGTGCAATACCCTGGCGTTCGGGCCAGCATAGACAGCGATGTGGACAATATGGCCACGCTGATGCGCTTGCCAGGGCTATTGCCGCGCGGCATGAATATCGAACCGCTTTTGTCCGAGGCCAAGCGCCAGTTACACGCCGAGGCAGATTATACTGCCGAAGCGCGGCATCTGGTGAAATTCGGGGCACTTTTGGCGGGGTCGGATGCGTTTGTGGTACCCAGTTTCCATGCCGATCTGAGCACACCGCGCGTTTTGGTGATGGGATATGTCCAAAGCCAACCGCTTGACGCGCTGGTGGACGCGCCGCAAGACCTGCGCGACCGCGTGGCCGCGCAGTTAATCGATCTGACCTTGCAAGAATTGTTCGTGTTTGGTGCGATGCAGACCGATCCGAACCTAGCCAATTATTGCTATGACCCCGACACTGCGCGCGTTGTTTTGTTGGATTTCGGGGCTGTTCAAGACATTCCCGCGCCGCTTACCGCTGATTTTCGCAGGCTGCTTGGCTGCGCATTGGACGCAGATCAGGCCCAAACGCGGGCCGCGATGCTGCGGATCGGGTATTTCAACAGCAGCACGGCGCAGCACCATCAAGACTTGATCCAAGCAATGTTTATGGCGGCCACCGCGCCGCTGCGCGCGCAAGGCGTATTCGACTTTGGACACACCGATTTGTTGGAACGCTTGCGCAGCATGGGAATGGCGATTGGGCAGGATCGTGAATTAAGCCATGTGCCGCCCGCTGCCACCCTGTTTTTGCACCGCAAAATTGGGGGAATGTATCTGATGGCCACCAAACTTCGCGCCCGTGTCCCGCTGCGTGATTTGGTTCGGATGTACCGCTAAAAGTGCTTTTGCGGTGCGGTTGTCCTTCACCTTGCTGCAAAACAAAACGCAAGCACGCGAACATTGGCACGCTCTCACCCGTTGACTTCGAAACCAGACAGCAGAAACTGAACATCTTGGGTGTCTAGGAATCGAGGGGCACCTTACAGATCGGGGCCCGTGCGATGGAAGAAGGCGTCGACGGCACGTTTTGCCTTTCTAGGCCACCAATCCTACATTGTTGCCTTGCCAGCGCCTGTCGCTGCCGCATCCGCGTCGATCTTGAGACCAGCATAGCCCTTTGAGACGGGCAGCTCGATGCTAGCAATAAGGATTGCTTCCGTAGGTTTTGTTACGAGGTCGCCTCCGAATTTTTTTCTTTATTCGCTAGGCTACCATCTGGGGTATTCGGGTTAAACAGGAGTTCCTCGTCATGGCTATTGGGCCACATACCGTCGTCGTCGCAGCCATTGCAAAAGTGGGCTAGAATGAGAACGGTCCTTATCACCGGAGGAGGGTCTGGTATTGGTGCGGGCTTGGCGGCAGCCTTTCACGGCAAGGGCGCGCAGGTTATCATCGCGGGTCGTACGCGCGAGCGTCTGGATGCGATTGCGGCCCGCCACCCCAGCATGGTTGTCGAAGTGTTCGATGTGGCAGAAGCTGAGCAAGTTGCGGCTTTCGCAGAGCGTGTTGCCGCGCGCTGGCCTCATCTGGACACGGTTGTGAACAATGCTGCTATCCAGACCTTGCTGGATTTTCACGAAGCAGTAGACCCTGAGTTGATCACCCGCGAGATTGACGTGAACCTGAAGGGGCTGATCCTTGTCGCTAATGCGATGTTGCCGCTTCTGCGCCGTCAGCCAAAGGCGACCCTGATCAACGTCGGATCGGGGCTTGGCTATGTGCCGCTGGTCGCAGCACCAGTCTACTCCGCAACAAAGGCGGCTGTTCATTCATTCACGATATCGCTGCGCCGACAGCTGGCCAACACGCCTGTTTCAGTGGTCGAGTTGATCCCGCCCGTCGTCGAGACGGACCTTCATCGCGGGCAAACGCGGAAACCGCCACGGGCCATGAAGTTGGAAGAGTTCGTTAAGGCAGCGATGGCTGGTCTGGACGCTGGGCATCCCGAAGTACGTGTCGGCCTTGCGAAGATCCTTGCGCGCGGAAGCCGTATTGCACCAAGACTATTTCTGAACATCGTCAATAAGCAAAAGGACTGATCCATGTTGAGCTTGCCGCCAGTCTGAGACCTGTATGCTTTTGCGGGACTTTTCGCCAGCCCAGTCAACGCGTATGCTGGGTAACAGGAACCACTAAGCGACATCCTGCCTTACCTTCACGCGCTTCCGTGCAAGCATTTTAATCATTCAGATTAAATCTGCGCTGGATACTATTGGTTTTTGAATGCGCTGGTGGGCCTTTTGTTATAGTGCCAAGTATGACAATCGCCGTCAGATCACCGCGTAGGATTGATAAAATGATCCAGCGAACGTTGCAAATCTTCGGCACGAAAACCGCGCCCGATAAAGACAATCTTGCCGTCCTCGCCAAGGTCAACTCGTTCGGGCAAAATCTCGGGGGATTGAACGACTTTGCGCACGGTTTGCAGCAATAAGCGCCCAGCGGGCGTGCGCACAACCCCTTTGATCCGCACCAGATCATTGCCGCGTGCATGGAGCAGCGCCGACAACCAGACGGCGAAAAGTGACCAATCCAGGGCGTCACCCACTGTCACGCAAGCCGGAAAAATTGGCCCCCGCGTTTCTTCGTCGGATAGGGGGGGCAACGGCGCGGCTTGAATTTCTGGCGGCAATTGATCCAGCGCCACATCCTCGCCCAAAATGGCTGCAGATTGGGGGGCTGCAGGATTAAGGCCGCGCAAAGTCGCCCGCAACAGGGTCAATGCGGCAGGGTCGGCCACGTCACTTTTGGACAGGATCAAACGATCTGCCGCCCCAATTTGGTGTCGGCCCAAGGGTTCAGACGACAATTGTGCCAGCCCATGCAGCGCATCCACCACAACTAACACTTCATCAATGACGATATGGTTGATCAGAACAGGATCGCCTTGAATGGTCGAAACGATAGCGCCCGGATCGGCAAGGCCGCTTGTTTCAAGGATAATCCGATTTAGCCGGGCATCAGTTGAGGTGACCTGACTGCGCAGATCACAAAGGTGCCGCAGGGCTGTGATCAAATCCTGCCGCCCCACGCAACAACAACAGCCGCCCGCCAATAATGTTAGGCCAGATGCCGTTGCCAGTAAGATATCATCTACAGATGTCTCGGCCGCTTCGTTGACCACAACATGCACGGGGCCGAAACGGCCCACGTGCAATTGGTGCCGCAGCCATGTCGTTTTGCCAGAGCCAAGGTACCCCCCTAGCACTGTCAATCGCATTCGGCTGCCCGTCGTGTCAGACATCTAGAAAAGCTGCATTCAGGGGGTCGATGGGAAAGCCAATCAGCCGTTCTGCTTCGGCCCAAAGAGATCCAAGATCGGGAACGATGGTTGTGCTGCCCGACAGCGTGCTCAGTTGCACGCCAGGCACCACCCCGTCGTCATAGGCCGATAAACCATATGGCCGCAGAATTTTATTCAACAGCGCAGCGCGCTGAAACCGCGCGCGCAGGCGGTCGCCGGGCGTAGCCGCGCCTGCATCCGTCCAATGACCGGGCACGGCTGGATTACCGCAGGCGTTGCACATTTAGGCCTCCTGTGGGGTGTGGGGGTGTCGGTTGCCCGACACCCGCCGATTTATCAAATCACTTCGGGACGTTCTTTGCCACCAAAGGGGTAACGCTTGCGGAAGTCATTGGCGATATCTTCAAACGGGGCCCATTCGACGCCCGAATGCTTTGAGATATATTCAATCAGGCGTTCCAGCATCAAAAGAACCTGTGGGCGGCCTGCCACATCGGGGTGAATGGTAAAGGCGAAAACGCCATAATCCATTTCGCGGTAGACCCAATCGAACTGATCGCGCCACATTTCTTCGATGTCACGAGGGTTGACGAACCCGTGCGAATTGGGCGCCTTTTTCATGAACATCATGGGTGGAAGGTCATCCACATACCAGTTGGCACCGATATCGACGAGATCGATTTCCGTACCATGCTTCAGCGGATGCATCCATTCCTTGGCGGTTTTGGTATAGTCGATGGTGTTCCAGCTGTCGCCAACCTTGGCATAGAAGGGTTGGAAATCGCGGTAGCCTTGGCTGTGGTCATAGGTAAAGCCATGCTTTTGCAGCAGTGCTGCGGTATTCGCCGACATTTCCCACCAAGGGGCCACATAACCGCGTGGGGCAGCGCCTGTCAGGCCCTTGATCAGCTCGACAGATTTGACCAGAACGTCTTCTTCTTGCGAAGGGGTCATGGCGACGGGGTTTTCGTGTAAATAGCCATGCGCGCCAACTTCGTGCCCGCCTTTGACGATCATTTCCATCTCTTTTGGAAAGGTTTCCAACGAGTGGCCTGGGATAAAGAACGTGGTCTTCAGCCCATATCTTTCAAACAAGCGCAACAGGCGTGGCACGCCCACTTCGGTTGCGAAAATGCCGCGCTGGATGTCGGACGGGCTGTCGCCGCCGCCATAGGATCCGATCCAACCTGCGACCGAATCGATGTCGGTCCCAAAGGCGCAATAGATCTTTTTAGCCATGTGTGTTTCCTCCTAAGGTGTTCAAATGGTGGGCCAATTTGGGTCAGTCAGCGCCAATGGATAGGCGATGCTGTAATCAATCGCGGGGCGGATGACATATTTGCGATCAAAATCTGCCCACTCATAGGGCGCGCCAGATCGAACGATATAGGGCCAGTCGGGCTGGGCAAAAATTGGTCGGCCAATGGCAACCATATCGGCGGCCCCCGTATTCAAAGCCGCCTCAGACTGCGCCCCGTCGGCAATGCCGCCGTTGGTGATCATGGGCAGGCCAGACGCTTGCCGCAGCACTGTGGGCATCGGCGTGGTGTCATCTCCCTGACGATTGTCCAGATAGTTGAAACTGGCCCAATGCAGCGCGTCATAGGCCGACCCCTTCAGGGCAGCGCCAATTGCGCGCGCATAATCCGTGCCAGGCCAAGACCCAACGAAATCATCAACGCCATCTTGCGACAGACGCAGGACAAGCAGTTTATCTGGGCCAATGGCGGCGCGCACCTTATCGCCCACCAGTTTTGCAAAACGGATGTTGTTTTCTGGTGATCCGCCGAATTCATCCGTGCGCAGATTGGTCTTGGGGTTGATGAATTGCCACAACAAATAGCCATTTGCGCCGTGTACCTCTACCCCATCGGCGCCCGCATCAACAGCGCGCTTTGCGCCAGCGGCAAAGCCGTCGGCCACCTGATGAATTTCCGCAACGCTGAGGGCGCGCGCTGGGCCAAAGGTGACTTTTTCCCAAGGCCCGTCGATACCGCGGATGTGTTTTTCATCGTCGCTGTCCGTATATAGCGACCAGCCGCCGCTTTGAGTGGCCGAGGCGCTCACGGGCGGCTCTCCGTTCAAAACCCGTGGGTCACTGACGCGGCCGCCGTGCATCAGTTGCACGATGATCTTGCAATCATGCTGATGCACTGCGTCGAAAACCTTGGCCCAGCCAGCTTGGTGGCTGGCATTGGCGATGCCTGGTTGCGACAGATAGGCCCGTGATTGAAAAGCGTCTTGCTCGTAAGTGCCTTCGGTGATGATCAGCCCCAATCCCCCCCGCGCGCGGCGGGCATAATAGGCCGCCATCTCATCGTTTGGGGTTCCGTCGGCCTCTGCCATCTGGCGGGTCAGCGGGGCCAGCGCGATGCGGTTGCGCAGGGTCAACGGACCAAGGGTTATCGCTGAAAACAGCGTGGGAAAGGCTTCGGTCATCATTTATCCTCTGATTATGTCTTCAACGGCAAGTCCAGCGGCCAGCATGGCCCGATCCTGCCCATGCGGGGCCGAGATCATAAAACCAGTCGGCATCATGTCGCCGTCAAACCCGTTCGGAATAGACAGGCCGCACCAATCCAAGAAGTTGCCAAGTGAGGTGTTGCGCAGCGTTAGGCCGTTATGGTGAAAAAACACCTCTTGATCCGCCTCTAGGGCGGCAATCGGCATAGCCACAGATGGCGTTGTTGGGCAGATCAGCAATGCTGTGCCAATGCGGGCATTTACGGCTGCAATCAGGCGTTTGCGCTCGCGCAGCAAGATCGCATAATCCACGGCGGTGGTTTTGGCAGCATTCATAATGCGGCGCACGACGCGGGGATCGATCCGCGCAACATCGGGGCCGTGCAGGCGGTCCCAATGAAAATCTAGCGCCTCGACTGCGACCAAAACGGCGCGATGGGTGATAAGCTCTAGCGTCTCGGTCAATTCGGGCAGGACGATACGCCGCACCCGTGCGCCAGCCTGTTCTAGCCGCGCCACCGACGCATCAAAATTCATGCTTACCGCAGGTGACAGCGTATCAAACATCACTGCATCAGGAATAACAAAATCCAGTGCGGCCACAGGGGCTGCGTGAACCTCTGGCGCTTGTAGGCCGCGCAAGACAGTGTCGGCCAAAACGCAATCCTCGACGCTGTGGGCCAAGGGGCCCAGCGTATCCAGCGTGGGCGACAACGGAAAAACCCCCGCCATCGGATAATGACCTGTTGAGGTTTTATAGCCCACAACGCCGTTAAAGGCGGCAGGAATGCGGATAGAGCCGCCCGTATCCGTGCCAAAGGCGATTGGCACGATATCTGCGGCGACAACGACACCGCTGGCCGAAGACGAGCCACCCGGCGACCGCGCGGGGCCGCTGCCATTGGGGTTGCGGGGCGTGCCAAAATGCGGATTTAACCCGATACCCGAATAGGCGAATTCTGTCATATTCAGCGCGCCGACACTGACCAGTCCTGCCCGCGCGCCCGCACCCACAAGGGCTGCATCCTGCGCCGCTGGTGCATTTTCGGCCAAAACAGCCGAACCTGCAGTCGTTACGCGGTCTTTAAAGTCAAACAGATCTTTCCACGCCACTGGCAAGCCGTCCAGCAGGCTGGCAGGGTTGCCTGCGCGCAGTCTTGCCCGCGCGGCGTGGGCCTCAGCCTCGGCGCGGAGCCGCAGAGTTTCAGTGAAAATTGCTGGATCGCCCACCTCGGCGATACGGGCAAATACTTGATCGACCAGATCAAGCGGGTCCAACCGCCCGCTGCGCAGGTCTGCCGAAATGGTGCTGGCACTGGTTTTGCGCATCTAGCGTCCCTTAATGCTTGATCACAGTCGAGCGCGCCGCACGCCAAGCCACAAAGGCCTGCGCACCCGCTGCAAACTGTCCACGATATTTATCGGCATGACCTTCAACCGCGATGACATCGCCGTTGGGCAGTTCCATAGCCATCTGCAAGATGTGGCCGATCAATTGCGCCCGCGTAACTTTGCATGGGATAAGATTTGTCCCATAGTCTTGGCGGGCGGCCTCGGAAATATCTGCGGGCAGAATATCGACAGACTCGGCTGGCAGCACCAATGAGGCGTTATCACCAACGGCCAACATATCGTTCTTTTCACCCATCAGGGGGCCAAAGGCGGTTTGCAAAACCACTTCGCCTGCGTTCAATTGCGTAATTGTGCCTGGAATAAGGGTGTTTGCGCCAATGAAACGGGCGACAAACAGGCTTTTTGGCCTTGTGTACAACTCTCGCGGGGGGCTGATTTGTTCGACACGGCCCGCGTTCATCACGACGATACGATCCGACAGGGCCAACGCCTCGGATTGCGCATGAGTGACGAAAACAAAGGTAATGCCCAGTTCGCGTTGCAGCAGCTTTAACTCGCTTTGGATGCTTTTGCGCAGATTGGCATCCAAGGCGCCAAGCGGTTCATCCAACAACAAAATATCGGGTTCAACCACCAAAGATCGTGCAAGGGCGATGCGCTGGCGCTGGCCCCCTGACAAACGGCTCGGGCGCATTCCGACAACATCCGACAGGCCCAGCTTGTCGATGATGCGGTCAACTTTGCGGTCAGCCTCGGCTGCGGCCATGCCTTTGACATCAAGCCCAAAGCGAATATTTTGACGCACGTCCATATGGGGGAACAGCGCATAATTCTGAAAGATCATCGAAGTAGGCCGCTTTTCGGGCAGCATATCATTGACCCGTTTGCCACGGATCAAGAGGTCACCTGATGTAATCGACTCAAACCCCGCAATCATGCGCAGGGTCGTGGTCTTGCCACAGCCCGATGGCCCGAGAAACGCGATAAACTCGCCTTTTTCCACATCCAAATTGAAGTCAATAACAGCGGGCGTACCGTTGTCATAAACCTTGCCGATATGGGAAAGCTGTAGATCGTGGGCCACTTGGCATTATCCTTGATGTTGAAGAACGGTCGGGGCCCAAACCCCGACCGACAGGTTTTTAGATTAGGCGGACAGGAATTCGTCCCACTTGCTCATCAGCAGGTCATACTCTGCTGGCCACTGGTGCCAGTAAGATACGTTCGCCGCACGGGTCGCCAAGGAACCGCCGTCGCGCAGATCGCCTTCTTTGATGCCGCGATCTTCCGCGCCAACCCATGGTGCACCCTCGTACCAGAAGGCATACTTTTCGGGCGACATGATCGCTTTGACCTTGTCGTTGGGCGAGTAATAGCCCTGCTCGGACACAGCAACCGCTGGGCCACCCGACAACCAGTAATCGGCATAGGCCGTCACTGCATCCAAGTTTGGCGAGGATTTCAGCGCCGAAACGCCGATTGCCCAACCGCGATAGCCGCTCTTCATGGTTGCATAAGAGCACTGAACGCCCTGCGCCTTAACAGCCATAACAGCAGGCTGCCATGCGTCTGCAAGGATCATCTCGCCCGAAGCCATCAGGTTCACCAACTCGCCGAAGTCACCCCAAAGCGCGCGGAACTGGCCTTCTTTTTTCTTCGAGATCAGGAACTTAGCAGCTTCTTCAATGGCTGCTGCATCTGGGTTGCCTGGGTTGGCAACTTCCAGCAGACCCAGTTCGTTCATCGCCAACACGGCCTGACCAAATGCGATCAGCGGGTCAACGTTCAGGCCTGTTTTGCCCTTGAACTTGGGGTCGAACAACGACGACCACATCGACGCTTCTTCTGCCGAAACGAGGTCAGGGCGGTAGCCGATCGAGTCAAAGTTATACACGGTTGGAACCATGTTCAACGCGGTCATCGTCTCGTCGGTGTAGATTTGGCCGACGATCTGCGCCTTGGCATCCCACTTTGGATCTGCCTTCAGGAAGCTTTCGCCCACGCCTGTCCAGTTCGTCAGCGCCGAGGTGGCGATTGGCGAAACAAGGCCGGTTTCGGTGATCGATGGCAGACGCTCGCCAATGGTTTCCCAGCAGTCATATGCGTCCGAACCCGACAGCAATTCAGTCTGCGTATTTGGGAAAATGTCAGCTTTGCCCGACACGGACTTAACGCCAGAAGCCGCTTGGAACTCGGCTAGAATGCGGTCCTGCACGGTCACCGACAGACCCACGGTGCGCAGCTCTTGCGAGGCAAGATCAGCAGCAAAGGCTTGTTGCGCGCCAAGGAACGGCAAGCCGCCCGCCGCAATCGCAGTGCCAGCAGTTCCTTTAAGGAAACCGCGGCGAGATAGTGAACTGTGTTTCATCTCTATATCTCCGTGTTGATTTGTTCGTTTCTTACTGCCGAGGGATCAATATCGACCCACCAGCAAACCACCGTCGACCACCACCACCTGACCCGTCATGTAACGGGCGGCGTTAGAAGCCAGGAACAGGGCGACATCGGCAATCTCTTCGGGTTGACCGATACGTCCCATGGGGATAAATTCCCCAGCCTTGTCCGCAGCTTCCGGCCCGAGGGAATGTTCCTTCGACAAAAGCTGCGCCGTCCGGATATAGCCCGGCGCAATGCCGTTCACCCGGATCCCATCGCGGGCCAATTCGACGCCTAGGCCACGCACAAGGCCGACCACGCCAGATTTCGCCGCTGAATAATGCACATGTTCGTCCCAGCCATAGGCAACGCCCATGATCGACGATAGCGCCACAATCGCCCCCGATTGACGCGCCTTCATCCCTGCTAAGGCAGGGCGAACGACGCGAAAAATCCCTTTAAGGTCGATGTCAAACGTATGGTCCCATTTGGCGTCTGTCATCTCGGCCAAGGGTACTTTATGGGCGATGCCCGCATTGGCCACGATCACATCAATGCCGCCGTGCTTGGCCTCAATCGCCGCCACTACGGCATCGGCTGCCTCGGTAGAGCGCACGTCCAGAACATGAAATTCTGCCGAACCGCCTTCTGCCGTAATCTCGGCCACAACAGATGCGCCTTCGGCTGCAAGAATATCGGTTGCAACAACATGATAGCCCGCAGTCGCAAAGGCCTTTGCTGTGGCGCGGCCAATGCCAATGCCTGCGCCTGTGATCAGAACGACTTTGCTCATAGCATCACATCTCCTGAATTGGGGCCAAGTGTTTGGCCTACGAACAAAGCCGATTGCGGGCTGCACAGAAACGCAACCGTATTGGCAACTTCTTCGGGTTCGCCAAAACGGCCCAGAGGCAATTCCGCCGCTTTGGCGCGTTGCCAATCCTGCGACAGGCTGCGCACAAGCGGGGTGTTGATCGGGCCAGGGGCTACTGCATTAACGCGCACGCCTTGGGCGGACACTTCGCGGGCCAGCGCCTTGGTCATGCCAATGATACCAGCCTTTGCAGCCGAGTAATGCACCAGTTCAACCCCGCCAATTTGGCCCAATTGCGATGCAATATTCACGATTACCCCTGAACCGCGCGCCAGCATGTCTGCCAGCACCGCATGGGCGCACAGGAAGGTGCCGCGCAAATGCACTGCAATCATGCGGTCAAAATCGGCCACGGTTAGATCAGTGAATCGGCCTTGATGAACATGGCCAGCGCAGTTGATTAAGTGAGTCACGGGCCCGAATTTGGCCTTTGCAATGTCAACAATCGCCGCAACATCTGCCTCATCCGAGACATCGCCGCCAATAGCCACGGCGGATGCGCCAATCTGGTTGGCCGTGGCTGCCGCTGCATCTAAGCGAAAGTCATTGACCACAACATTATAGCCGTCTGCTGCCAAACGAACGGCGATGGCCTGACCAATGCCCGACCCTGCGCCTGTGACAATAGCTGTATCTGTCATGCAATATCCTCCTGCATCGCCAGTTTGCGTGCACGGCGGACTGATAGGGCCATCAAGATCCCGTAGACCGACAGAAGGGCAAAAGAGAACAGCGTGGTCAGCACCCCAAAGGCAAAGATATTGGGATGAATCTCGACCGAAAACGTGCCGTAAATGGCCAGTGGCAAGGTTTGATCTTCGGTGCCACCTGCCGCGAACAGCGAGCGGGGAAATTCGTCAAAGCTAAGGGTGAAGGCAAACAGCATCGCTGACAAAACACCCGGGAAAATCAGCGGGAAGGTCACTTTGCGGAATGTGGTCCATGGGTTCACGCCCAGAGACCAAGACGCCTCTTCGACCGATCCGTCAAAGCGGTTCAGGATTGCCAGCATCACAAGAAAGGCAAAGGGGAAGGTATAGGCAACGTGCGTGGCAAAGGCGGTGGTGTACCAGTGACGGCTGATACCGATGACGTTATTGGCCAACAAAGATGTGCCAAGACCTGTCAACACGCCCGGAACCATCATACCCAGCACGATCAGATAAAACACGAAAGTTGATCCGCGAAACTTGCGCCGAAAGGCCTGCGCCGACATGACACCCAACACAGTCGAGGTGACCATGGTCATGAAGGCAAGAACCAAAGAACGGACCAACGCCTCGCCGACAGGCAAAGGGGCAATGCGTGATGGCGGGGTTAGGCCAAAGATTTGCCGATACCAATAGGTCGACCATTCAATGATGGGAAACTGCGGCCCGCCATCGGGGCCTTGCTGAAACGACAAGATCCCCAGCACAAAGAACGGGCCATAAAGGAACAGGATGAAGGCCACCAAATAAGCAGCAAGGACTGGCTTTAGGGTACGCGATTCCATCTCTTATAGCTCCCGCTTTAGATCAACGATCCGTAGGAAGGCGGCAATCACGATCCCCATCACCACAGTCAAGATAACCCCCGTCACCGAAGCCATCGCCCATTTAAGCGAACCGACTTGCGTCACGATGATGTTGCCCAAAAGGTTCACTTTGCGCCCTGAAAGCGCGCCAGCGGTCGCAAATTCGCCCAAAACCATAACGCTGACAAAAATCGCGCCCACAACGACACCCGGAAGGCTAAGCGGGAAGATGATTTTCCAGAAAATGCGGCCAAAACCTGCCCCAAGATCGCGCGCTGCCTCGATGATGTTGCGGTCGATACGGCCCAGCATAAAGGCGATGGGCCCAACCATGAACACGCAGTAAATCTGGGTCATCCCAATGATCACGGACAGTTCTGTAAACAACAAAACCTCAATCGGCTGCGAGATAATGTTCAACTTCATCAGAATGATGTTGATCGCGCCCTCTTTGCCCAACATTGGGCGCCATGCCAGAACACGGATCAAAAAGGATGTCCAAAACGGGATAACGCAGATGACGAGTAGCACTGTCGAGAGGGTTTTGGATTTAACAAACAACCCGACAAACAAGGCAGTTGGGTAGCCGATGATAAACGTTGTCGCCAGAACGATCAGCCAGATGCGGATCGTTGTCCACAAAGCGCCAATATAGGTGTCGGACGAAAAAAACTGCTTCCAGCTTGCCAATGTTGGAGTTGACGAGATGTTAAACGTCGTCTGCGTCCAGAATGAAACATAGCAAATCATCAGGATCGGCACGACCATGAACAGGGCCATCCAAACGATCCCTGGTACAATCAGCCAGTTCGTTCCTTTGCGCTTTGCCTCTACAATTGCGCCTGTCATAGCTTGCCCTCCTTGCCGAAAACGATGGCCTGATCTGCTGCCCATGTCAGAAGATACTGTTGCCGGGGTTCGTAGGTTTCGGGCGCGCCGAGGCTTAGATGATGCTCGACTTCGCACAGCTTGCCGTCTGCTGTTTCAAAGTAATTCATCACCGAGGAACCAAGGTATTCACTGGCTATATAGGTGGCTTTCAGTGCAGGGCCGCTGGTGACTGCTCCAAGCGGTTGCACCTGCACGCGGTCATAGCGAATGGCATATACGTCATCTTTGGCTTGGGTGGCATGGGTTACAGCCACTGCACCAAAGGGGCCCGTGAAGACGCCCTGTGACAGGTTTCCGTCGAACATATTAAAACGGTTCAAGAAATGAGCAACGGCTGGGCTTGCAGGGGTTGAATAGACGCCATCAGGCGTGCCCGCTTGGATGATCCGCCCGCGGTCCAGCACCACAACGCTGTCGCCCATCGCAAGCGCCTCGGTTTCAGACCCAGTGACGTGCAGAAAGGTAACACCCATTCTTTCGCGGATGGCGCGTAGTTCGTTGCGCATCCGGCCGCGCAAATTGGCGTCCAATGCGCCCAAAGGTTCGTCCAGAAGCACCAGTTTCGGTTGCATGACCAATGTTCGCGCCAAGGCGACACGTTGGCGTTGCCCCCCCGAGATTTGCTCGACCCCGCGATCTTCCATGCCAGTCAGGCCCACCATATCGATCACAGACTGCGTCCGCGCATCAATCTCGGAGGGCGAAACCCTTGTGTTGCCGTGCATCATGCCAAAGGCCACATTTTTACGAACCGTCAGATGCGGGAAAAGCGCGAAGTTCTGAAACACAAAACCAATGCCGCGTTCATTCGCGGGCAGGGATGTGATGTCGCGCCCCTCGAAATAGACGCGGCCAGAATCTGGAACCTCAAAGCCTGCGATCACGCGCAGCAGGGTGGTTTTGCCAGACCCAGACGGGCCCAGCAGCGACATGTATTCATTCACGCCCGCGCGCAAAGTGACGCCATCAAGGGCGTTCACGCCCCCGTAGCTTTTCGACACGCCGTCGATCTCAAATATAGCTGTCTCGGTTGCCATACGCGCCTTCCGTGGCGCCGCGCTTGCTGCGGAACCCGATCTTCATATCTCGTTGTCAGGGCATTGAACCTCTTGTTCGATGCGCCGCTGTGCAAGCAAACCGCACTTCGTATAAAACAATGGTTTTATAAAGGTGTCAATTGAACTTTTGTTAACGGCGCACCCGTTTTTTGCGCAATAAAAAAAGTGGATACACGTAAAATGCGCATTTTGCTGACGAACTGCCCGCATATAAAATGTATTTTGAACACAAAGTTTGATTTACTGAAGGATCAAATACGGAGGGAAACCGACAGCCTCGCTGATGACGGCCACGATTTTCATGCGCGCTAGGTTCTTGGCGGCCATGATATGCAGATGATCACGCAGGTATTCAGCCGCAGAATCAATCGGATGCCGCGCGATCAGGTCAAACAGCGTTCGATATTGATCCAATGCAATTGCATCTTCGGGCAAACCAAGGCGGGTCAAGGCACGGTTGACCGATGTCAATAACATTTGGTTGTTTTGGATCATTTCGACCAAAGATGTGTTCTTTGCCCGCGAGATGCAATGTTCCATCAAAGCATTTTCCAGACCTTCGGGCTTTAGGCTGGGATCCGCGCCGATTCGGTCGCGGATTTCTTCGATCTGGCCATATTGAATATACGGGGCGGCCAGACGCAGGGCGGCGGGTTCGATGATGGCGCGCAGTTCGAATTTCTCGCGCAGCGTGCGGGCGGTTAGGGGGCCTGCCACCCAGTGCGAACTGCTGTCTTTGTGGATAAGGCCGCGCTCTTGCAGCCGTGATAGCACATCCCGTACAACTGTACGACTGACGCCCAGATACCCTGCCAGTTCCGTTTCGACGATTCGAAATTCGCCGAAGACCTGACAAGAGGCCACCTGTTCTTCAACCTCGTCGTAAAAGTAATTCCAAGTGCCGCGCGTTTGCAGCGCGTCATCCACCTGCTGGGGAATATCGAGGTGAAATTCACTGATCTCACGGCGCAGAGGTGCTACCCCAACCGCGCCAACCAAATAACCGCGCCCATCAAACCGATGCACCAATCCTTCATCCGCCAACAGACGCAAAGCGGCCTGAACGGGCATCCGACTGGTTTGCATTAAGGCCGCAATCGGCCCCTCTAGCATAACCAAACCTTTGGGCAGCACGCCGTTCAGGATGTTTTTTCGCAAGACTTGCGAGATCAGTTCGTATCGCGGTTCTTGCGCCAAAGGGTTGTTGGTGCGCGGGGTCATCTTTGCGCCTCGTTCACCCGCCGCACAAAGCGATCCCAAGCGCGGGCGGCCTAATTGTATTCCTCCATGACTGTGTTCCAAACGGCGATGCGGTTGGCACGATCTTGATAAGAACCGCCAGCCCGCCGCGCGCCAGCCTTGACGACAACCCCCCCCGAAGGCCCCAACAGATCGCGGCCCGCAGGAGCACCTTCATACCAATAGGCCCAGTCTTCGGGCGCAAGCGCAGATTTGGTGCGTTCTGGCGCAGACATATAATACCCCTGCCGCGCCATAACGGCACCTGCATAACCATCCAACCACCAGTTCAAATATTCATAACCCATCTCTAATTGTGCACCTTGCAGATGGCGCGACAGGCTTGCCCCCCCATGCCATGCGCGATAGCCCTCAATCGGCGCTGCTTCGACAAATGTTTCCGCCATTTTGCCCATGTTAGAGTAAACGGGCGACCACATACTTTGCACCGAAACGCGGTCTTGCAGCACCAATTCTGCCGCCTCGTTCGCATTACGCCATGTGGCGCAAAAATACCCTTGACGGCGGCGATCTTCCAATAACGCCATCAAGGCGTCAATCTCGGCAATGGTCATATTGCTGACGTCGGTGAATTGCAGTTCTCCCGCAGCCTCGGCGGCCAAAGCGGCATCAAAAAGACCAATCGCGGGCTCGTCCACCAAGGCGATCCGCCCTTTGGCGCGGCGATCCAGCAGCCAAGACCAACTGGGCGCGCGCACGTCTCCGTTGCCAAAAACCCGCGTGTCAAAACCAAAGCTGTCCATATTGTGAACAGTTGGAAGCATGGAAATATAGCGTCCCTGCTTTGGCCCCAGAAATCCGCCAGGCTGGACATAAAGTTTGCGGACGGGCGCGTCGCCGTGGCCGCGCCATGCATATTTGCTGATGCCGCCCGCTTTCGATAAATCCGTAATCTTATCCCAATCGTGAATGCGTTTGGTGTCAATCGGTTGCAGGGCACCCCAAAACCACACAATATCCAGATTGTGAAAGCATTGTTCGTATATGTCATAGGATTCAGGCTCTAGCGCGGCTCTGCGCTGACAGTCGACAAATTCTAGCAACTCATATTCAACGTCAAAGCCAAGGTCGACTTGCGCCCTTTCGCGGACTTCTTTCAACAGTGTGATCGACGTTCCGCGCACCCGCAACCTGCGGCGCTTTGTCTGGGGCGGCGCGGCCAGATCATGGGTCGTTACAGGTTCCACTTGTTGTGCCAAGATTTACCTCTCTGCCCAAGCGGGCGAATGTGGCGAGGTTTCCCCCGCCACATTCCTATCACGCAAGTGCCGCCGCGATAGCCCTTAGAGTATTACGGCGATCGGCGCGCGCGAAAATGGCCTGATCCATTGTCACCTTCACAAAACGTGTGGGCGTGTGCGGCTGCAATTGACCAATCAAGTCCATATCAGCCGAAACCACAGTACCAATCATCATATAGCCGCCGCCCGACACAGCATCGCGGTGCAGAACGATCGGCTCTGTTCCCGAAGGCACCTGAACCGATCCATAGGGATAGCAAGCATCAACGATGTTGGACGGGTCAGACCCTGCCCCAAAGGGCGGCGTACGCGGCACAAAGTCCAAAGGCCGACCCGCCTTAAAGCGATAGCCAATGCGGTCGGCTTCGGGGGCCACTTTCCATGTATCTTCAAAGAAAGTCGCGCCCGCTTCTTCGGTGATCCGATGCCAGTACAGCCCCGGCAACATGCGCAGCTCTGCCGGTGCGCCCGGCATGCGGCGCAGATGGTATGGCACAGCGCGCCCTTCGCCATCTGCCGCAGACGCCCCCACAGGCAAAACATCCCCCGCTGCAAGTTTGCGCCCAAGATAGCCGCCAAGCGCGCCCAATGTGTAGGTTGACCGCGATCCCAGAACCACAGGCACATCAATTCCGCCTGATACGGCAATATAGGCCCGAGCGCCTTTTTTCAGATAGCCAAAGGACAAAACTTGGCCCTTGTTCACGCGAAAGGCTGTCCAGCCCGCTTGTTCAACCCCGTCTACCTTTGGCGGCAAATCCGCCCCTGTGACGGCAACCATCGCATCGGCGGTGAATTCCAGTTCTGGCCCAAGAAACACCACCTCAAGGACGGCGGCACCTGCATCGTTGCCCACCAAAAGATTGGCTGCGGCCAAAGACAGCGTATCCATCCCGCCCGAAGTCGGGATACCAATATGATAATAGCCAGGACGGCCCAAATCTTGCACTGTTGTTGAAAGGCCTGGTTTAAGGACGTTAATCATTCAGGGCCTCCATCACACGGGCATTGGTGCCGTCGATATCTTTGCGGAATTCTTCCAGTGAAAAGGTGACAGGCGCGATCCGTGGTTGCCAGCGGCCTGCATCGACTTCGGCCACAGTATGGTCGTATTCTTCGCGGCCAATCGGCTTCCATTTGACGATATCGCCTGGCTTAAACAGGCACATAAAATCGCGCAGATAGCTGGTGGTCTGGTTTGGATCATAGATTGGCATCGGCGTGATACCAAACATCTGATAGCCGCCTGCACCGCGCACCGAATAGATACAGGCGAAACATCCGCCATGCCCAACGGTCAAGCGGGGCGTATCCGTGCGCGGGCGCAGGTATTTTGGCGATTGGATCTGACGGTCGCGGTCCACCATCTGATACAAAAACGGCAGTCCCGCCACAAAACCCACCATAGAGACGAACCAAGGCGCGCCCGAATGCGCCTTGATGAACCCTTCGATCCCATCAAGGTTATTGATCCTAGCGGTATATTCGATGTCGGTCGACGTTGGGTCTTGGTGGCGTTCGCGAAAGCGCTGGCCAGTTTCATGCGTCCAAGGATCGTTGTAGTACACAGGAACCTCGATGATCCTTGTATTCAGCGTCGAAGGCGCAGCTTGCGCGACCGCCTCAAGGGCCTGCAACTGGCGCATCATCTCATCAGGGGCGATGACATCGGGGTCAAATCGCACTTGGAACGAGGCGTTTGCGGGGCAGATTTCGGTTACGCCCTTAATCTGGGCGTCGCGCAGGGCGTTGGTGATAGACATCCCCCGAAAGAATGCGTCCAGCGACATTTCATCGCTGCATTCCACAAAGATATGTTCGTCACCGCCAAAAGTATAACGGGTTGTCATGGCGTCTTGCTCTCCTCATCCAGCTTGTGCGAATTTTGTTCCAGCCATGGCTCTAGCCAGCGCGTGTGAAACGCGCCCGCTAACACATCCGCGTCCTGCGCCAAGGCTTGGTGCAAGGGTTTGGTTGTCGGCAATCCGCCTACGTCTAATTCGCCCAAGGCGCGGGCCATGCGCCCAATGGCGGCGGCGCGATTTTCGTCCCAGACAATCAGCTTGCCCAAAAGCGAGTCGTAAAACGGCGGCACCGTGTAGCCTGCGTAAAGCATCGTATCAAACCGCACCCCAGGCCCACCCGGAACCTTCAGGCTGGTCACAGTGCCAGGCCCAGGTTTGAACCCTTGCGCGGGGTCTTCGGCGCAAATGCGCACCTCAATTGCGTGGCCGTTCAGGCGGATTTGATCTTGGCTATACCGCAAGGGTTCGCCCCCCGCGATCCGCAACATTTCGCGCACCAAATCAACGCCCGTGATCATTTCTGTCACAGGATGTTCCACCTGAATCCGTGTGTTCATTTCTATGAAGTAAAACTGACCCGAGGCATCGTCATAAAGATATTCCAGCGTCCCCGCGCCGCGATATTGAACCGCTTTGGCCAGTGCAACCGCAGAGGCGCAAAGCTGGTCGCGCATTGCTTGGGGCAGGGCGGCCGACGGGGCTTCTTCCCAAACCTTTTGACGGCGTCGTTGCAACGAGCATTCGCGTTCAAAACAATGAATGACGTTGTTACCGTCTCCAAGGATTTGCACTTCGATGTGGCGGGCGCGTTCGATGACCTTTTCCATATAAAGGCCACCGTCACCAAAAGCGGCTTTGGCTTCGGCACTGGCCTGCGGCATCAAGCGTTCAAATTCCTCAAGATCATGGGCAATGCGAATGCCGCGCCCCCCGCCGCCCGCTGCGGCTTTGATCATCACGGGAAAACCAATGTCTTGCGCGATGCCTCGCGCTATGGCCAGATCTTCAATCCGCCCGTTCGATCCGGGAACCACAGGCACACCCGCCGCTTGTGCGGCCACACGAGCGGCTACTTTGTCGCCCATAACGCGAATGGATGCGCCCTTTGGGCCAACCCAGATAAGACCTGCCGCCTCGACCGCGTCGGCAAAATCTGCGTTTTCCGCTAAAAATCCATAGCCGGGATGAACCGCATCCGCGCCCGTATCCACCGCCGCCTTAATGACATTTGCAATGTTCAAATAGCTTTTTGATGCCATCGGCGGGCCGATCAAAACCGCCTCATCTGCCATCATCACTGCTAAAGATTCAGTATCGGCGGCAGAATGCACCTGTACTGTCGCAATCCCAAGTTCTTGCGCGGCGCGGATGATCCGCACGGCAATTTCCCCGCGATTGGCGATCAGAAGCTTTTTGATGGGCATTACGACAGCTCGATCAAAGCTTGGCCCGCCATCACAGGCTCTTCATCCTCGGCTGCAAAGGCGGTGATGGTGCCCGCCTGATCAGCCACGACTTCGTGAAAAGATTTCATCACTTCAATCAGGCCGATGACATCGCCCACGGCAACTGCGTCGCCCACCGATTTAAACTGCGGCTGATCGGGCGCAGGCTTGCTATAGAAGGTGCCAGGCAGCGGCGAAAGAATTTGTTTGCTCATGGTAAGTGCCTTTTCAACGAGATGATTGCAGCGAAGTTATAGCGTCCCGCACTGCTTTTGCCAGCGAGACTGCATTGGGCGTATCGGAATGAACGCAAATCGTATCGGCGCGCACCGCCACATCCACACCGCCTACGGAAGTAACCTTGCCTTGGGTGATTGCACGCGCGCAGGCCGAAGCCGCCTTTTCCTCATCCGTGGCTGCGTGTTCACGGGTGATAATCAACCCGCCAGCATCATTGTAATCAAGGTCTGCATAAAACTCTGACAAAAATACATGGCCGCGCGCGGGATAAATGGTTTCGTGCAGCGTGCCGATCATGCCAAACAGCGGCACGTTAAACACGTCTGCGGCATCGCAGATAGCATGGGAAATGTCCTCTTGCCGTGCGGCCATGCCGTAAAGGGAACCATGTGGTTTGATATGGTTCAACTCCATGCCCTCGGCTTGCAAAAACCCCTTTAGCGCGCCGATTTGATAGATAATGCAATTGGCCATCTCTTCGCGCCCGATTTTCATCTCGCGCCGACCAAAGCCTTGCAGGTCAGGCAAAGATGGATGCGCCCCCACGCGCACCCCGTGCTGTTTGGCCAGTTGCACCGTGGCGCGCATATGGTTGTAATCCGAGGCGTGAAAGCCGCAGGCGACATTCGCCACATCAATCAGCGGCATCAGCCCCGCATCATCGCCAATGCGGTAAAGCCCAAAGCTTTCGCCCATATCGCAGTTTAAAAGGGTCATAGCCGCCTCCGTTACGCAATATCGTCGACAAGATAGACGCCGCTTTCATGCAGATGTGCCTGCCAGCCCGGTTCAATGACGATGGTGGTCGTCACCTCTTCGATCACGGCGGGGCCAGTAATGCGGTCGTCCGCGCCCAGACGGGCCCCTGAATAAACGGGGCAGTCTGTGGCAACGGCGCTTGCGTCAAAGATCATAGGGCGGGTGCCTATAAGGGCGTTTTCCGCGCCCTTACCTTTGGCGATCGACATACGGTTGGGCCGATCTACGCGGCCCCAGATGGCGCTTTCGACGTTGACAATTTCGACCGCGCTTTGGCGTTCGGAATAGGTGTACAGTTCTTCGTGCCGTGTATGAAACGCTTCGATGACATCGATCAGCGCCGCGTCATCAATGTCAAAGGGATCAATTTCCACAGTGCATTCATGGACTTGGCCGACATAGCGCATGTCCAAACTGCGGCGGATGCTGATGCGGTCTTGTTCGAAACCATCGCGGGTCAGATCGGCAACGCCCTTGGTCTCTAGGCCTTTGAACAGCCCGTTCAGCTTGGCCGCAGCGCCTGTGGCATCCAAACGGATCGGGGCAGGGGCCATATAGTTGTATTTTACATCCGAAATGATCTGCCCATAGGCGCAAAGGCCCGATGCAAGTTTTGAAATCAAAACCCGCTTGATCCCCATTTCTCGCGCCAGTGCTGTGATATGCGCGCCTGTCGCCCCGCCCGCGCAGTTCAGCACGAAATCGCGGGGGTCATAGCCGCGCTCAACCGAGACGCGCCGAATGGCGTTGACCATGTTGTTGTTGACGATGTTGAACATACCGTAAGCGGCCTGTTCCACCGACATTCCCAAAGGTTCGCCAATATCGGTCTTTATCGCCACCCGCGCCTTTTCCGTGTTCAAGGGCAGACGCCCCCCCACAAGACCATCGGGATTGATATAGCCGAGTACAAGGTTGGCATCTGTTGTCGTGGGGGCCTTGCCGCCTTGATCATATGAGGCGGGACCAGGTTCAGACCCTGCCGATTGCGGCCCCATCTGCATCAGACCCGTAGGATCAATCCAACCGATGGACCCCCCACCCGCGCCAAGCGTTTCCACCTGAATCATCGGAATCCCAATGCG